>JAJZZZ010000142.1:1842-3143 GCA_021797265.1 Thermoplasmata archaeon | reverse complement strand
TTTGATGTTTTGGCTCCTGCTTCCACTGTCATGTTTGCTATGGAAAGATCGTCATCACTGTTCATTGTACAATCCTTTTCAATGTGGAATTCCAGGCACCTGTAGTTTGCGCCGTTAGTGCCCAATATGGACATGACCTTCAGGATAAGGTCCTTCCCGGTCACATATTTCCTTCTCTTCCCTGTGACACTTATAATTGTGGTCTCCGGTACCTTGAACCATGTTTTCCCGAGTGAAAGAAGGGCAGCCATGTCAGTTGAACCGAGGCCTATCCCCAGGGATCTTGCAGATCCTGCAGTAACTGTGTGTGAGTCAGTTCCAACCACAACCATTCCTTCTTTTATAATTCCCTTTTCAATAAGAAGGGTGTGTTCAATCCCTTCCCCATAAGGAATCAGTTCCCAACCCGCACTGACAGCAAAGTCAGACATGTTTCTGATGTTGTTTGCACTTGCACTGTCTTTGGGAGGATATATATGGTCATTCACAACTACAACTTTACCCTTGAATTTTACCTTATCACCGTTTATTTTTCTCATTGTGTCAAGAGTCAGTGGACCGAGAATATCGTGCATATAGGCCAGGTTCGGCTCTCCCCAGACAAATTCACCTGATTTAGCCTCCTTCTCAGATATACGGGAAAAGAACTTTTCAGCAGAAGTAAAACCATCACCCATGCTTCACAATGGCATCTAACCTACATATCTCTTTGCAATGAAAAAGATTTTAACTCCCTGGATGTTAACATTTATATGTTTTTTTTGGAAATGAGGGTCGGAGGTAAATGCAGTCTTGCAAGATCAAGCAGCTACAGCGCGTCCCCCATTTTAATTCAGAACGCACGAATAGTTTCCGGAGACACAAACCATATTTTTACAACAATTTCCACAAAAGATTCAGATAAGGTAGTCGATGTAATGAAAGAGGACTTTCACAAGTACAGTGTCAGCAGATATGACAACAACCTCTTTGTGGACGCTTTGAAAACGGGGCACGGCATGCTGAAGGATATATTTGAAGAGGATGTGTTTCAATTGTTCCCTGTAGTAGCTTCAGCCGGGCTTGAAACCTTCAGGATTATCTCCCAGGACAGAACCAAGCTTGAATCTCTGCTGGAAAAAGTAAACCGGAACAATCAGGTTGAATATTTTACCATTGAGAGAGTATCCATACCTGAAATAATGACTCAGAATATGTTCAATTCCATATCTCCATCACTTTACGGGTTGACTGACAGGGAGATAGCAATAATGAAAGTTGCAGTATCCCGGGGATATTATGAATGGCCAAGGATGAACGAC
>JAJZZZ010000142.1:0-1742 GCA_021797265.1 Thermoplasmata archaeon | reverse complement strand
TTAAGACTGAAACAACTTCAAATGCATTATTCCAGAATTTGTCTTGCAGATTTCTTAAAAAACTTTTTTCACTTGGACTATATGACAGATTATGGTTGAAATGATATCGACTAAGAGAGTAACCGAAGTGGGTGGACTCTTTAAGGAACTGTCAGAGAAGATGCCCGGTGAAACTGCGGGTTTTATGGAATTCAATAAATCGGTACTCAGCCCCGGAAAGCTTTCCATGAGGGAAAAAGAGCTCATAGCTGTGTCCCTTGCAGTGGCAACACAGTGTGAATGGTGCATACCATACCATGTCAAGAATGCCCTTGAATGTGGAGCCACGGAAGAAGAGATACTTGAATCCTCCTATCTGGCCGCCCTTATGAAAGGCGCACCGGCCCTGATGCAGGTGAATCTCGTACTGGAAGCAATAAAGGAATTTTCACCTGAAAAATAATTTTCAGAAATTTTTTTGCATTTTTTTCGAAATATTCTCATGCCTTTCTACTACAGGCGAGTCTGCATTTTCTGACAGGAGATTGGACATGTGTTTCATAGTTTCCCTTTCCAGAATTGTGCCAATGAAGTTATCGCTGTCATCTACCACTGCCACCACGGGAGGATCGAACTCTCTGAATATCTTTATGAGGTCCGAACCTGATGAACCGGAGTTTACCCTGATTGCGGAGGTTATATTTGCATCTCTCACCCTGAGTGTTCCCAATTGATCCTCCCACAAGGTTATCATGTCACGGAGGGTAAGCTGGCCAACAACCCTGTTTTGGGTACCAGTGACTATAACTGCTCTTGTATTCTGGTTTATGCAAACCTGAAATGCCACACCAATCTGATCGTCGCTTTGTACAGACACCTTAGCCAGGGTGAAGTAGTGCATCTATGGAGAGACGTGCCGGTAGGCTTGATGGTATTCTGTACCTGGTTGTTCAATCACCAAATCCTCTAAAATATTTGCAGGAAAATGAATAAAAAATTTAACAAACGATAATATCCCACCTGTTAATTTCGGGAAGAAACGCTCCCTTCAATGTGAGAAAATTATTTAAGCTGGCTAATCTACATAAAAAATCCTTCGGTCAAAATGAAAAATGAAACTTTAATAGCCATACGTTCCTTTGTAATAGCTGCTGGTGCTACGGCTGCCGCTACATTTGTCGGTGTTTTTGGAGTTTACATAGGAGCTTCTGCAGCAGAAATGGGCTGGCTGCAGTCATCATCAAATTCACTGAGTAATTCGGGCCAGCTCTTGTGGGGAAGAATTAGCGATCGGTTTGGGAGGAGAGCCCCCTTCATTATTGCAGGCAGCATTGCCAGTGCGGCTTTGTGGCTATTCATGGCGTTTATTAGGACTCCTGTCACACTTATTGTTGCCTATGCGCTTCTGTCACTTTTCAGCGCAATGATAGCCGTAAACTGGTACTCCTTCATTGCCGACAATATATCAGGAAGCAGCCGTGGGCATTTTCTTTCAAGAATAAACAATCTCGCATCCATAGGCACCATAATTTCAGTAACCGTGATGATATTCCTTTTCAGCGCCGATGTGACCTCAGACATTATCATCCCTTTCGGCGCTGCTTCAGCCGGGTATGTACTTTCCGCAATCCTTGCGTTCAGGCTTAAGGAAAAAAAGAGCCAGACAAGGCTTACATCAAACTTCATGAAAACCATCAGGAGCCTGAAGAAGGACAGACCTTTCTACAAGTATTTTGTGGCAACAAATGTCCAGTCTCTTTTCT
>JAJZZZ010000141.1 GCA_021797265.1 Thermoplasmata archaeon | reverse complement strand
TTTGAGGACTCCAGGGAGATGCTTGATACCATGATGATCGAGTACGGGCTTTCAGGAATGGACATCATCAGGGGATTACATTCCGCAATTAGAAAAGAACAGATTTCACCCAAGCAGAAAGTGCAGATAATCATGGCAATTGGTGAATCTGAGTTCAGGCTAGTCGAAGGATCAAGCGACCTTATACAGATGGACGCTCTGCTGGCAAGACTTTCCTATATAGGGCAGGAATTCAATTAAAATCATCAAGGCTTGGGTTTGTCCCAACCTTCTTTCTCCTAGGCTCAGGTTGCACATCCTGAAGTTTCTGGATATTCTTCTTCATCTTTGTCTCCTTTCTGAGGCTGGAGAAATAATAACCTGAATCCCTGGTTCCTTCATACATGAGGATCCTCACTGTTCCGGCATGTGTCCTGCCTGTTCTTCCTCTGCGCTGGATACTTCTGATCTCTGATGGCACGGGTTCAAAGAAAATCACGAGGTCAGTAGCTGGAATATCCAGGCCCTCCTCTGCCACGCTTGTTGCCACAAGCACATTGAAAATATTGTTCCTGAATTTCTGCAGAATCAGGTCCTGATCTTTCTGCTTCAACCCCTCATCTCCTGATTTTCCGGCCTGGCCTATAAAACGAATGGGCCTGAGCAAGGTTGACCTTTCTCTCAGGTAGGTGGTAAGCATGTCCGAAGTCTTCCTGAAATGTGTGAACACAATTACCCTCGAATCAGGGTTTTCAGAGATCTGCTCCTCACAGAGGTCAAGAACTGTCTTCATCTTGGGATTTTCCAGCTTCTGGTCCATGAGGTCCTTAAGCTTGACAATGAAAGAGCTGAACTCAGGTATCTTCCCTGCAATGGACGCAGTCTTCTTCAGCGTCTTTTCATCGCTGTTCAGTATCTCGTTCACATAATCGTATGCAATCTCAAGCCCCTGGCTTTCAAGGTACTCAAGAAGGTAATCAATCCGGATTGCCGCCGACATGTATGTCACTGTGACGAACAGGTTCTTTTCGCCATTCTTCGCCCTCTGTATGACTTCCCCGATTTTCTGGGCGATTTCGCTTCTGGAAAACCTTCCAGGCCTGAAAACGCCTGCAGCCCGTATCTTGTTAGTGATCTGATCAAGCACAACCCTCAGAAGGTCTGCCAGCTCCTTCACATAGGGGGGGAGCTTCAGACTTGTTATTCTGATGTCAATGCCACCCATGTACTTCTGTACATCAGGGTCGCTCTCAGTCTTGATTCTTACTGCCTCAATGCCAAGGACCCTGTTTATTTCATCGAGCTTCTCCCGGTCTCCCCCGGGGCTCGCAGTTATTCCAAGTACAAGCCTGTGCTTTGCATCAAGGAAGTTCCTGGCAATATCCACGTATGCATAATTTCCGGTTGCACGGTGAGCCTCGTCAAAGACAATGAGGCCATAATTGGCAATATTGAACAGCCCATTCCTCATGTCATTCAGGACTACCTGGGGAGTTGAAATGACCACCTTGGATGTGACCCATTTCAGAAGCCGGTCCTCGTTGTCAACTTCTCCTGTGAATTTTGATATCTCATCTTCCCCAAGATCCAGGAGCTTTTTCATGGTCTCAAAATGCTGTGTGATTAATGGCCTGGTCGGAGCAAGGAATATCACCTTTTCATTCCTCTGCCTCATCACGAACTCAGCGACCATTGCAGCAATTATGGTTTTTCCCAGCCCTGTGGGAAGAACAATAAGCGTGTTCCTTTCTATTGCATCTTCAAACAGACTTATCTGGTATTCCCGGGGCTCGATTCTGCCTCCAAAAAATTTCTTCCCTTCACTCTTGCCTGTATGGGATTTTCCTGAAACACTGCTCAACTTGAGTCAAATATTGCCCCTCTGCATATAAGTTATCCTCTCTGGTGGCAACCTATTTAAGGCTGGCAGCGCTTGAATCAAAATGCCTCTCGATCCCGTTCTTCGAAAGATTCTTGATTCAATGCCTGACATGAGGAATTTTGACTACGGCAGCATCAATATTGAGGAATACAGGAGGGCAGAAGCTGGTGAGAGCAGGAAAACCGTGCCAGGTGCCCCATTTGCAGAAACTCATGACTATGTAATAGAAGTGGATGGTGGAACCATAGGCGCAAGGCTTTATTCAAGCGAAAAAGCAAGTGATTCCCTCATAGTATTCTTCCATGGGGGAGGTTTTGTATTTGGCTCACTTGACTCATATGATTATATATGCAGGACAATGGCACTTTACTCTGGCTGCAGGATTCTTTCAGTAGGCTACAGGCTTGCACCTGAGCACAAGTTTCCCACTGCAGTGAACGATGCATTTGCAGCATATATGTGGGCAAGGGAACACTGCTCCAGGCTGAAAGTGGATGTGAACAGGATCGCAGTTTCAGGGGACAGTGCAGGGGGAAACCTTGCAGCCGCTGTAACTTTGATGTGCAAGGACACTGGCAAACCAATGCCGGCATTGCAGCTCCTTTTCTACCCGGTTATTGGATACGACACCACTTCCTTTTCACAGATGGAATTTACAGATGGTTACAACCTCGACAACTACTACACCAAGTGGTTCACTGAAAAATACATCAGGGATGAGGCCGATCTGTTGCACCCGTATTACTCCATCCTGAACCATGGTGATCTTTCCGGCCTGCCAGAGGCCATTGTTTTCACGGCTGAATATGATACGCTGAGGGACCCTGCTGAAACATTTGTTTACAGGTTGAGGGCCGCAGGAAATGAGGCCACCGGGTTAAGGGCCCTGGGAATGTTTCACGCCTTTGTCTCCCATATTTCAACATCAACTGCTGCAAGGAATTTCTTCAGTATGGCCTGCAGCCTGGCTTCACAAAAGTTGATGAAGTGATCTCCGTTTTTTGGTTAAACTGGCCTGCCTTTTCCTTTTTTTTATTTTGGTCGGGTTTAGTGCCGGCATGCCTGTTGGCTTCTGGCCTATTCCTCGACTCAAGATGGGGGTGAATGAATCACCCCTCTGCCCCTCGTTTTATCACTTATGGATGATAAACTGCACTTCCAGTTTACTGGTACCGCCCAAATCCCTTTTATTTCCCCAATGCATCAGAGTAAATCCAGGGCCGGTAGATCAGGGGTAGATCGTCTGCTTCGCAAGCAGAAGGCCTCGGGTTCAAATCCCGACCGGTCCATTTAATTTATTAATCGAATACCTTTTATGCTAACACTCGTTATGT
>JAJZZZ010000022.1 GCA_021797265.1 Thermoplasmata archaeon | reverse complement strand
CAAAACATTTACTCTTCTGGATTCGGGGTTCAAATCCTTAATTTTGGTAATTCCGTCCATTCTATTACTTCCTTGTCTGTATGGAAGACAGCTCTATATTTCCACTCTGTATATAAATAATCTGCATCGAATACCTCCGGCTTAACACTGCCGTAGAGGAGTCATTCAACAATGTTGTCCATTAGCTCAATATACGGTTCTTCTGTGGAAAGAGATATTCGGCTGTTCATTGGAATGAGCATCTGGCTATCCACATTATGCCCGAAAGGAAGGCCATAAACAGATGGTTTCTGCATTTCGTTGATGTACATCTGCACTATGTCCTCAATATATGGCATGGGCTCTTCTGCTTCGGCGATCTGCTTGAAATCTCCAAAGGCAAATCCCGAAAAACTTTCAAGAATTCCTGAAAGTTTCATCACCGAAAAGTATCTGTCCAGGTCTCCTGACGTTATTCCAGTATCCTCAATGAAGAATATTTTACCGGCACTGGAAGGGAGATAATTTGTTCCGATAAGTGAAGAATATACCGAGATGTTTGTGCCAGTAGTTTTACCCTCAACCTTTCCTCTGAAAATATACTTGACCACATTGTCAATGAACTGTGTCAGATCTGTTGAGCTACCTGAAAGAACATCTATGTATTTCTTGAATGTGGCCTTGCTGTACTCTTCAGGGTCTGATGCCGGCATTGGGCCGTGAAACGTCACAAGACCGGAGAGTTTGTTGAATGCCATGTGAAGAGCGGTAATATCACTATAGCCGACGAATATCTTGGGATTCTCTCTGATCCGATCATAATCCAGCATAGGCAGTATATGTATGGATCCATAACCTCCTCTTGCGCAGAATATTGCATTTACGGAATCATCAGTGAATGCATCCATAAGTTCAGCTGCCCTTTCTGCAGTTGGTGCTGCAAGTGAATTTCTCTGGACCAGCTTCCTTATGTTCTTCCCAAGTGATATACGGTAGCCAAGCTTTGTCAGCCTGGTTACACTCCTCGACAGTGCCCTCATATCCGGCGCACTGGCCGGGGCTATTATCCTTATCTCATCACCGGGCTTCAATGACGGAGGCTTTACTGTCTCCTTAATCTCTCTGTAATTCTCCCCTGCGTTTCCGCTGTACATTGAACTCATCTCTGATATCTGGGATATGCTTTGATGCGTTTAAAGCTGACATAACAGTTGCAAGGATGGCAGTCTTCAGGTTTTCGGCATTTTTTTCAGGTTCTGCAGCAAGCCTGAATTCTTCAGTATGGCCTGATATTCCTCTGTAGCCAACCGGCATATCAAGATGCCCTGTTGGTGCAACCCATGATATGTTTGCCTCGTCAGTGCTTCCTGACGGGATATATTCAGATGAATGTATATTGTAAGGGTTTATTCCCATCTTTAGGAGTTCATCACTGATAATTGAATCCAGCTTCATGTTTGGCAGATAATCCCTGTAAAGGGGAGTTATTTTCCTGCAGGTGAGGGTAGCTCCATAGGACTCCGCTATAGACCTGGCACTTTTCTCAACTTTCTCTGCAAAAATTTCAACGAACCCAGATGAGGTGGAACGGATCTCAACCTGCAATACCGCTCTTTCCGGAACCACATTGGTCGCTTTTCCGCCCTCGGTCATAATCATTCCGACAACAAGGTGTTTGTCATTTTTTGCCCAGCCCCTCAGGCTGTTTATTGCCACATAGGATGAAACGGCGGCATCCAGTGCATTAATACCTTGCTCAGGGGAATCTGCTCCGTGTGCTTCTCTCCCTGTAAATACTAATTCCAGGGTCAGATCAGCCAGTGCACCTGAACCCACTCCCCAGCGGTCGTCTGGATGGAATCCGAAGTACATGTCAACTCCTCCAGCATATCCTTTTTCTGCAATTATCGCCTTGCTGCCGGCATACTCACCAATTCCCTCTTCTGAGGGGGTTCCCAGAACAGTAACGGAAACATTATCAGATATTCTTGAAAGCAGGGCTGCACTACCTACTGCCCATGCTGAAATGAGGTTATGCCCACATGAATGTCCGTTTGGAAGCGCATCATATTCTGCAAGAAATCCTATGGAGGGGCCGCCTCTATTTACAGTTGCCCTGAATGCAGTTTTCATACCTGCATAGGGCTTTTCAACAGAGAACCCTTCTTTCTTCAGGAAATCTGAAAGCAACTGTGATGACTTGACCTCATTGCTCCCCAGCTCTGCAAGATTGTAAATTCTGCTGGAAATGTCCAGTATTTCCGGCATTAACTTCTTTATTTCAGCGTCCGCCTCTGGCATGCAAGAGGAATCCGACTGACCGTAATTATTTATCCCTCACTATGCGATATCAAGGTTTATGACTGTATATCGAAGATCTCCAGTCACAGATTTGGCTTATTTCAGAACAGGCCATCCAGAATGTTTACTGTCCATGGCAGGACATTGCGGATAAAACTTGGGCCATGATGGGCAAAGAAGTCCAGTTTTCCCGGAGTCTTGAAGAGATGTCCTTCACGCATGGCAGTGATCCCATCCCAACCCCTTTTCTTCATCATTTCCTTAATCGTATAATCCTCTACAGATTGGTACATTTTCGGTTCGTATATTATCAGTTCAGGATCAAACTCTTTCACAAGTTCAAAATCAGGCTCAATCCACTCCTTCTTCCTGCCCGAGTATGGGGTGATTACGCCAAGTATCTCAAGTGAGTCCGTAATGTATGATTCTGAACCAAAGGTTACCGGTCCACCCAGGTCTATTTCATAGTATCCCCTTATGCGGGTATGTCTCCTGAGGCCAGATATTATTTTTAGAAGCTCAAATTCCATCAGTCTTGCCTCATCTGAGCGGTTTACTACAACTCCGACCTTTGAAACCAGATCAACTATCCCAGCAACGGAGGATGGCAGCTCGAAATTAAAAACAGTAAACTCCTTTTTCAACCTGGAACTGAATTCGCTCTGGAATCCGGAAATTGTCATGATCAGATCTGGTTCAAGTTCTCTCAGAACCTCCATTCTTGCGGAGCCGTAACTTCCAACTTTTCTAATCGCCGAGGTTTCCTTAGGCCTGGCGCAGAATGCAGAAATTCCGACCAGGTTATTACCCAGACCAAGTTCAAATAGGATTTCAGTAATCGAGGGGCTGAAACTGATGATTCTATCTGGATTGTCGGGGACGTAAACTTCATCACCGGTGAAGTCTATCATTTTATCCATGATAGGGTAAACAACAGGAGCCTTAAAATTATGAGGGCTTAGCTCCGTCTGCTGCCATTTTGGCTCTGGATGGAAGCAAAGGAAGGAAGAAAAGGGATGCGACTGCGAATATCATCATAAGATCTATTGACAGCTTTACGTTTGTTATAACTACCAGCCCAGTTATAACAGCTGCACCAACTGCTCCCCCTACTGTCTGACCTATTCCCCAGACAAGTCCGTTGGATTTTCCCAGAACGGATGGTGGAACAATCTGTCCCACGTATCCTAGGAATATAGGAAATCCACTATAGGCACCAAATGCATAACAGAAATAGAAAATTGTTGTTAAAATGTAATTTCCTGTTATTAATATGAACAGCCCGAAGAATATTGTCGATATGACGAACGAAACAATAACTGAGTAGCGGCCACCTTTTAATGAAGTTAGCCTTCCAAACAGAGGTTGTCCAAAAACTGGTGAAATCAGGCCAAGAGTAACTATGTAAGACATTATGGTTTTGCTGCTGAACTCATCGGTAAGATATGTGGGGATAAAAGTTGTGGTACCCATGAGAAAAAGAGATCTGATGAAAACAGCAGCTGTGAGAATATAGAGAACAGTCATGTATTTGCTGGAGGAACCTTCTGGAATTTCCTCACTCTGTTTCTGGCTTTTCTTTCTCTGCTCTTGTGAAGCCCCTCTCCATGTGAACTTCCTGAAGCCGCTCAAGCCGGCAAATATTGCGAATGATGCTATAAGGATATAAGCAGCATATACTATCATTCCTGTGAAATCGCCAAATGTTGCAAGGAGAAACACAATTATTGTGGGTATAAGCGCCCTTCCCAGGCTCCCCATTGAACCATTCAGTCCCATTGCAGGCGGAGCATCTCTTCCATAACTTCTTGAAATTATTGCTGCACCCAGCGGGTGATAGAATGCCTGTCCAATACCAAGAAAGACAGTGGCTAGAGTAAGCAGCGGGGTTAGTTCACTCTTGAATAGGAATGGCAATCCATAAAGGATTACTGAAATTCCAAGAATGAAAATTCCCAGCGCCATCATCACAGAATGATTGTTCTTCCTGTCTGCATATGAAGCCACCGGAGTACTAAGGAATCCGGAAATCAGATTGAATATAATTACCATGGAGCCAAGGAGAAGATAGTTTGCGCCCGGAAATGCCTCGTAATAGGTAATGAGAACTGGATAAAAGTAACTTGTGCTGTCATTGGTGAAATGACCTAAGGATGTAAAAGTGAGATTTAACCGCTTTTCCTGCATGCTACGGGATTATTGCAAATCTCTATTTATTTTCTCTTATCCTTCATGATAAATTGTATTTAAAAAGGTCTTAACAATATATCATAGTTACCCTGCCGTTAATTTCTTTTTAAAATAAAGCATCGATAAGATATTGCCGAAAAATAACCAATGGGACATGTTGCAATTAGAGAGGCAGTTCAATGCCTGAAGCCAGTACTTCCCAGTTTTCAGGTTTCAATTTCTTAACCTTTCCACTTTTCAGATGTACATAGCCCTCCTTAAGGATTTTCTTAATAATGGAAAATGCGACATAGGGTGACCCTGTAGCCCCTGGAGAGTTGTAATTCACCATGTGCATCGAATGATCAGTTCTGAACTCCAGAGCTTCGGGGACAAATCCTCCTGAATCGACAACAGAGCCGCGGATACCCCCCAAACCTCTTTTTCCTATATATGAACTGGAGAGTGATGGAATATATCTCCTCAGTCTGGCTGCCATGGCAAATTTGCTTCTGGAGCTTTCCCATTCTGTTTCTAGCATTCTGATAAATTCAGGGTTAGACAGGAGTTTGATTTTGGAATTCATGTCCCCATTTTTCAGAGATTCCACCAGATTATGCGCATTCACTCCGCTTCCATAATATGCCCTGTCATGAAAAATAAGTGAAGCATTTGGCCCAATCTCTCTTTTACCATTCCAGCGGTTTATGAAATGCGGATCCAGAAAAGGGAAACCTGAATATCTTGGCACAGTGTAAAGGTTGAAAGAAAAGCCGGGTGAATATTCTTCACTTACACGCCAGTAATCGCCTCTGAACAGAAGCAGTCCGTAATTCAGGGCAAGACCCATGGAGTTAGCCAGTTTAAGTGATCCAGTTCCGGTAAGATTAAGGAAAAAGTCTGTTCTGAAAAGTTTAACACCATTTACAGTTCTACAGGTGAAAAGAATACCATCTGAGTCTTCTGCCACAGAGGTAATTGTATGATTTCCAAAGAATTTGGCTCCCCCTTTCCTTGAAAGCTCCAGCAACTTTGAAGAAAAAGAACCGTAGTCTACCCCTGTATCCGTTCTGCTGAAGAATCCAGCAACAGCATTGATTTGAGGATACTGCCTTCTCAAATCGCTTCCTTCTAACACTGTGAATTCATCATCTTCCATGCCGTTTGTTTTTGCATATCTTGCATATTTTCTGATTGTCTTTTCCCCACTGGAGTCTGCTGCCACTTCAAGAGTTCCATTCTGGTGCCATGGCAGGGAAAATTCACTGGCAAAATCTTTCCACAGAGGGTATGACCTGGAAGAAGCCTCAGCAAAGAAAGGCTTTCTGGCAGGATCAATGTAAAATGGCCTATGAATCACTCCAGTGTTTCTTGAACTTGCATGCCTGGCCGCAGAATCTTCCCTGTCGAATATTCCTATTCTCAGCCCCTGGAATCGGGACAGAAAGTAGGCTACCGAAGTTCCTAGAATTCCAGCACCCGCTATTGCAATATCCAGTTCTTTATCTGCTGTTTCAGGCATCGTGTTCCCAATTCATGTTTTCGTATTGGTGGGGAATTGATCAGTTATCTTGTGCTTTCAAGCTTTTCCCTGAGTATGGAAGTCACATATCCTTTTGCCTGCTGGAAACTGAGTTTTGGCGGCATGGGTTTCTCGTCAGGATTGACCTTGACAGAGAGTACGGCAGGGCCGTTTACAGACAAGAACTTCTCCATTGTACTGTCAAGGTCTTTGATGTTCTTTACTGAAAAACCTGCTATTCCTATAGTTTCTGCCAGAGCGGCAAAGTCAGGGTTAAGAAGGTCAACA
This sequence comes from Thermoplasmata archaeon, assembly GCA_021797265.1. Next base: position 8,641 of record JAJZZZ010000022.1, on the reverse strand, counting down.
CCAAATTCTGGGTATCCCATAACCTCCTCCTCAAATTTAATCATGCCAAGTTTTGAGTTGTTGAAAGCTATGAGCTTTACAGGTCTGTTATATTTCCTTGCAGTAATAAGTTCCATGATTGACATTGCAAAGCTTCCGTCACCGATAAGGGCCACAACATCACCTTTAGTGGCGAATGATGCGCCCACACTTCCCGGGATTCCCACTCCCATACTTCCAAGCCATGGTGACATTAGGAACAGATGGCTCTTCTTCAGTCTGAGGTTTCTGGATGCCCAGACAGTAACATTTCCAGTATCCGCAATTATGGTGTCAGAATCTCTTAAAAATCGGTTCAGTGAAGATGCAACGGCTTCAGGGCGGATTGAATCCCCATCGTCATTTTCAGCTTCTTCCATCTTCTTTACCCAGTCATTTTTTATCTCTGTGAGTTTTTTGAAATACTTGTCCCCCTTTTCACTCACATTTATATTATGGAGGAAGTATTCGACGGTACAGATTGCATATTGGGAAGGTGGTATTCTTTTTCCAATGCTCAAAGGAGCTGAGTCAATCTGTATCACAGGAACTTCTTCAGGAAGGAATTTTACATAAGGGAACGAGGTTCCAAGAAGTATTAGGAGATCGCACTTCTTTACTGCCTCTACTGACGGTCTTGTGCCAAGAAGTCCAAGTCCACCAAGGACCATTTCATTTTCGTCACTTACAATGCCTTTCCCGTTAAGAGCGAAGATAAGGGGTGCACCTATTCGCGAGGCAAAGTTGAGGAGTTCTTCCCCATGCCCTCTGGCTCCGTTTCCAAACATTATTACCGGACTACTGCTTTTTTCAATTAGTTGAGCAATTTTGGAGAGATCCGGGGCATAAACAGGTGGTTCAGGAGGATGAAACCACTCATCGCTTAGAGGGTGAGACTCCATTTTTAGGACATCCACAGGTAGGTCCAGGTGCGCAACCCCTCTTCCAGTCACTGCTTCTCTGAGAGCACGGGATGTTAGAACTCCGGCTGATTCCGCATTCAGTAACCTAGCATTATAAAGAGAAACATTGCTGAAAAGATCCATGGTGTCAACTTCCTGGAAATAATCCGTTCCAATCAGATCCGTCTCTATCTGGCCGGTGAGGGCGATTACAGGAAGGTGGTCCATCTTCGCTTCATAAAGGCCATTGAGAAGGTGTATTGAACCTGGCCCAGAGGTTCCCATACATACAGTAGGGTTTCCTGTAACTTTAGATTCGAAAGCCGCTGCCAGTGCAGCACCCTCCTCATGCCTCACCTGTACAAAATCAATTTTGCCAGATGTTCTTATGGCATCCATGAGTGGATTGAGCGAGTCTCCGGGAATTCCATATATACGCTTTATTCCAGCTTTTGCAAGTCCGTCTATGATAACTTCTGCCGCAGTATAACTCATGATCTATCTAGAGTATCATCATAGTTTAATTTTTTGTTAACTTTTAAATAATTTCAGAGTTCCTCGGATTCTTCCTGTAGCCTCATCCCAAACCTCTTCTCTATATTGATGATCCTGCTTTCGATTGATGACATCCTCATAACTGCATCCAGAATTTCTGAATCAAGGCCCTCTTTGACATGGTTCAGCCTTTCTATCTCAGCCTTCAGTGCCTCTAAGTCAGTTCTTGCTTTTTCTTCGTCCGTGAGCAATGTCAGGAATTTCCTTACGTTATCGGGTGTAAATCTGGAGATTGTTATGTCCAGAGACTGCTGTACATTCTCCTTCAAGGCTTCAATGATTACATTCACAAGATTATCCATGCGATCTGTGGGGATCTCTACCGAATAATTCCCAGGGCGGTTCCGGGCATTATTTCTATCTTCATCGGAAGTGCCTGGAGTTATAACGTTTTCTTTTTCTTCAGGCAAACCAGTCTTGGCATTCAGTTTAGAGCCCGCCTCAAGGACAATGCGGGTTACACTTGTAACAGAAATCCCAGTTTCTTCAGAAATAGCCTTTTTCGATCTGCCTTCTGAATACAGGTCTATGACCTTTTTCCGGGTCTCTGAACTTATTTTGCCAGCCATTGCAATCACATGGCAATGATTATAGTCCATAGCTATACTTAACGCTTATTTATGATGGAACTGTTTTTTTTAATCAGAACTGTTGCCACAATAAGCACCAGTTTCAGTTGAAATGACTTAGAATCCAGTTAAATTTATAATATTTGATGCAGTAAAAGATGCATGCGCATGAGTGACATAAACATGAAGCTTGACAGGAGAATTGTACTTTCTCTGAAACAGGATTCTGAACTTGTCAATTTTTCAAAATCTTCAAAAACTCCTGTGCCGGTTTCAGTATTCAACATAGGGGATCATGTGTTCATGGATTCATTCTTCCCTAAGGATATCACAATGGATCAGCATCTGAAATTGCTGGTGCAGAGAATGGAAATCAAGGAGAGGAGGGAAGCGTACGTAGTAAGAACAAGGATAAACAACGTGGAGAGCCTTAAAATCATCAATGGTCTGTTCAATGTACCGTCTGTGGTCCCAAACAGGATAGATATTGAAAATGGCGCACTTCACTTTTATATGCGATTTCATCACAATTTTCAGGATATGGTTTCAAGTCTATTGGAAAAATACCTACAGAATCCAGATACAACAAAGATTGATTTCCTGGGCCCTTCGGACGGATTAGCTGCAACATATTCCAGAATAGACAGCAGGTATCCACTCTCATTTGTCTCTTTTGATATGCTTCTTGAAGAGGATTCGAGAAAAAAAATTGGTACCATTTCTGAAGGCTCAATAGCAGAACTTTCAGTTACAGGAGAGAGCGAAAACAGATTCAAGGCAATCTTATACTCTGAGGATAAACTTGTGGAGTCTGAAGGGTCAATAGAAAAACTGGTCGATGTGGACAATCTCTATCAGATAACCCTTAGAAACAATATGCTTACCGAGTTCCGGAAGAAACTTGTTGAAGATCCAATAATCCGTATAGGAATATTTGCCCGCCTCACTGGAAACCGCCTAACTGTAACATCTGTAGTTCCAAGCATCCAGGTTCATGAGTATTATAACTATCTATTCAAGAGTGCTGAAAAAACTGGGCAAAAAGTCAGCCTGAAATACATCTGCCCATATACTGTGGAAAATTTTCAGAATATCTAAAAATAATGTGTCTATTTATATGGTCCCAACCATTTTTCAAATTTTTAACATACGATATTCCACATCCATTATTTGATTCTTTAAAGACACGCAATTACGGCAATTACTAAAAAGTCGCGAATATGCTCAGATTAATATGGTCATATCGCAAAAATATGGAATATTGATTGAACGCAATCCGGAGCGGACTGTAGAATTCGATATCTATAACCCCACTGTTATTAAGGCCGGCTCTGAATGTGATTCCAGCTGGCTTAGGTTTTTGCTGTGTATAGGCATCATCAGAATCATTTGATTGGTAGTTCGTGTTGAAAAGAGTTTTTCCAGAACCAGGTATTCCCTTCGCAGATATGCGCATATCTACGGTTTGATTCTGCCCAGTACCATAATCAAAGAATGAATATACCACGGTTATGTTATTGGCGGAGAATGGCCGGGTGTTAATCATAACTGTGTTATTTGGTAGCAACTTAATTTAAGTAAAACTCTGGATAATGTTAGATCAGGATCCTTGGGAAAACACATGTTGATATCCTGTATATTTCCCTTGATTGAGACCAAGCTCATAAAATCAAACTGAATCATAAATTAATGCGACGATTACTAAAGAGACCATATTCGGTTTCTTCCTCCACATAGATGAAGGATGTTTTCAAAATATGTATTTTTAAGGAACCCATCGTATCCGATAGAATCCCCAAGATATTCGAATATTGTAAGGATGTACACCTAAAAATAAATTACGGGTTATTGTAAAAACTATCCATTTCAACCCTGTTTCCTGACTTATCGTAGAAGAAAAGTTTATCCTTCTCGTCAAGAGTCTTCTTGTGAGTGCCATCACAGAAAGGCTTGTTTGCAGATAATCCGCAGCCGCATATGTGTACTTCCTCGCCTCCAACTTTAACTGCATAGGGTCTATTTCTTTCATGTAGAACCAGTCTTGACATAGGTATCACTCAATCAGTCCATAATATTACTTAAGCATTTCCAGCTAAAATTTTTGGGGGGTGTATTTCATGAAGATATCCAATTATTTAAAATATTTAAAATAATAATATTAATAGAATTACAAATGTATAATAGGGCTTGTGGCTTACTAGAGATATGGTTGAAGAAGCAGTCTGTAAAAATTGTGGGCATCCGGTTGTCAGAGAGGGTAAATGGTGGGCTCATTACAACAAGGCAAGAAATATGGTTCTCAACAGATGTATGATAGGACACTGTACTTGCTTGGATCCCCAGGTTAATGAAATGAATCCTGAACAAAAAATTGAAGCTAAGAACGCTTCATGATTCTTGGGAAAATTGAATTATGTTATAGGTTGGACGGAATTTAATATTTTATACCTTGGTTTTCTTTCTTTCAGATCCAGAGACCTGGACCCATCATACCCATCATGCCCATACCCATCATTCCCATGCCCATCATGTTTCCCTGATAGGCCTGCTGCTGATGTGCCTGAATATGTTTGTCCAGGTCTTGCTGCGTCTTGAATAACATCCCATCATATGGGCAGATCTTTAAGGTTGGATCGATTGTCTTTACAATCTGTTCCCAGAGGCGTTTCTCAAATTCATGGCCAGAATGGATTTCAGCTCCTGCTGCTATTCCAAGGGTTGCCACACCCTCGATAATTGGTACCGCTATGTCCCTGCCCCAAATTCCAGCGTGAAGCTGAACTTCAAATTTACCCTTCTGCCCTGCTATGATTACGTCCACGTCTCTTACTTTTCCAAGCACAATGCGCTCTCTGCTGGATTTCTTAGCATGTATCTCGTAGAGCTGATCATTCTCTTCGTCGGAAGTTATGGTAAAATTCTCTTTGGCAAGTAGTTCCTTTACCTTTTCCCTTACCTGGGAGGGATCAATATCCTTTTCAACAAAACCGTGTTTTATCACGATACAATAACTTAATCTGAGTTATATAATTTTATATTTTGATTTTCATAGGACTGTATATATTCATAGGATATTCAGATTCCTGATTTTTTAAGTCATAATGAAGAGGGTTGGAGAGATTAATAAACCTATTAAATATCCGGTCCAAATTGCGTGAAATCAAGCTTCTTCTACCTTATGTTGTTTTCACCTCCCTATCATATTTCTTTGCAAAAGATGGCCTGGCCTTCGCATCACCTCTTGTTTTCATGGCATTGCGTTATGCAATAGCAGGCCTGATTCTTCTCGCAATATCAAAAAGAATAATAATTTCCAGAGATGTTATTATTTTGACCATTTTTACAGTTCTAAGCACCTCCTTCTGGATATTCGGGCTTTCCTATGTTTCGCCCTCCCAATCAGCGGTACTGAGTTACACAATGCCTTTATTTTCTTTGCCCATTGCATTCCTGCTTGTTAGAGAAATGCCGACAAGGGCAGAAATAGCAGGAATAATAGTGGGATTTGGCGGTGTTGCGATTTACGGCATCCCTCTGTTTCATGGGTTTACAGAAATTGGTCTGTTTCTCACAATTGTTAACGCAATTTTCTGGGCCACCTTTACCGTCCTTTACAGAAAACTTAAGGACGAAGAACCGTACAGTGTAAACGCAACCCAGTTTCTTCTTGGTTCTGTCATTCTATTTGCAGCCTCAGCATTTGGCTTTAAACTGGAATTCACTCTTTCGTTTGCAGAAGACCTGGTATGGATGGCAACTGTAGGTGGAGCATTGCAGTTTCTATTGTGGAACCTTATGATAAGGATCAGTAAGGTGAACAGAATTACAGTTCTTGCGTTCGCAGTTCCAATGTTTGCTGTGGTACTGCAAGCTGTGATTATAAGGCAATTCCCATCAATATTTTCAATTTTGGGGATAACCATAATGTTTGCTGGGATCTCCATCTCCAGGCTAAGGGGCGGTATAGCTATTGTTACACCAGAGATCTGATTTCAAAAAAAAGAAATTGACCGAAAGTATATGAGATAATGGTAGATGATTCCAGCCTCATTAATGACCACAGAGAAGTGGACAACAATCTTGGAAAACTCACAGAATTAATTTCCAAGGGTGAACTAGATCCTGAATTATTCAAGCAAATCTCGGATTCCCTTAAGAGGCACATATACATAGAGGAGGAAGAAATATTTCCTTCCTTATCACAGGATGATAGTGATCTAAGGCAGAGAATACAGGGACTTGAAATGGAGCATGCTTCAATCTGGATGCTTCTTGACCGTGTTGGCAAAGAGATTTCAGTAAGGGAAATTGAAAGATCGCCAAAATATATCGAGGAAATAATATCAATATTGAAAGTGCACAACATACAGGAGGAAGAGAAAGTATACCCAATGATAGGTACAAATGGGAAATTCTCAAAAGCGCAGATACATGATTACAAAATCCCAGAAGGATGGATATGCCACAGATTGAGAAGAAAATCATAGGCCCCTATGCAAACCAAAGGAGTGAAATTTAAAAAAATAAAAATTCAAGTAATTGGTAAAGGCTTTCATCTTTTCAAAGTCGCAGTATTAAAGGCAGATTGGCAATCCTTTATTTAAAACAGACCAGTTAGGCCTGAATAACATCGAGGACAGGTTATTCTAAGTTTCAGCGTGGATCGATTCTTACAGGTCATTGAACCAAATGATACGTCAGATTTGCCGGCTCTCTATGGAACAGAAAATAAAAGATATCTGCCAGGATTCTTCTTACTATAAACAAATTAAACACAGGGCCCTATAATGGAAAATTGTTAATGTATGTTTGACATTTAAAAATATGCCTCAACAGTTGTTATTTGACCTGAAAAAAGCAAGATCATCCCTCAAATGGCTCAAGCAGAACATAGAGGAAGTTCGGAAACTTGGAATTAAAGAAGGTGAAGCAATGGCAAAAAAAGACCTTGATTCCGCTGATGAGATTTCAAAACAGATTGATCAGATACTTTCTAAAATTTACAGGAAGGGAATTGAAATAAGAGACAATAATCTCAGTCTGATAGATTTCCCAGCATTAATAAACGGCCTTCCAGCCTATCTATGCTGGAAATATGGGGAGGAAGATGTGCAATACTGGCATTATCTTGAAGATGGATTTGCAGGAAGGCGCCCAATTACTGGTAAAGAGGAAATTATGAGCCCCCTCTGATTATCTTGAATACGCTTCAAGTCCAAAAATGTTGAATGGCACAGGCAGGTTGCTTTAAGAACGCTCAGGCCTTCCCTTATTGTAAATTTCAATTCAATCCGGCCCAATCACAAGGCAAAAATTTTGATTGTGAATCTAAATAAGTGCTGGCTGAAAAGTTTGGACCGAATATCTTTCAATTATGGCTTAAAAGAAATTTTTTTAATCCCCCTGCTTGGATGTGGTAACCTTTGATGTATCTGGTTCATTTCTGTCCATTGCTTCATTTTTAGATCCTTTTTTGATCGGCTCTCTGAACAATGAAAGAACTGCACCTGTAACTGTAATTGAAAACGCAGAATAGAACACTATACGAAGGGATGACATAAAGGCGGGAGCGAAAACGCCGGGGAACCATGTCCTTGCTGTAATTGTTGATATTACGCTGGAAGGGATTCCTGAAGAAACTGAGGAAGGAAGAAGGGATACTATTTCCTTCATTGGGCTTATTCCGAGTAATGCGCTGAATATTGCATCCGTCGGCGGAATCTGTGTTGATATTGTCTTCGAAAGTGATGAGCCAAGTCCGGCAGTTGTAAGGCCGGAGGAAATTGTTCCAGGAAGTATTGATGTCAAACCAAGTATCAGTATTGTGAAAAATATGCCCATGCTTGCTGTAGTCCCAACGTTTCTCATGGTAGTGAGCATTCCGGAGGCAGATCCTCTGCTTTCAGATGGCACAGAAGACATTACAGCCGAAGTATTTGGGGCCATAAAGAGCCCCATACCGGAGCCGAATATGAAAAGGAGGACTGCCATTTCGATATATGCGAAGTCATATGAGAGTGTAACGAGCATAATTAGGGCGAATGCTGCAACAAACAATCCAAGAGTAGCAACTCCTCTGGACCCATGCTTGTCTGAGAGTTTACCTCCTAGAGGTCCGAAAATACCCATTGCCACTGTCATTGGAAGCATGAATATTCCTGCCCAGAATGGAACACTGCTGAAGGAATATCCGTGCAACGGGAGCCATATGCCCTGGAATAGCAGTATTATCATGAACATAAGTCCCATCATCCCCATTCCCGCAACCATTCCGGATAGTGTACCAGCTGAAAAAGCGCGTATTTTGAAGAGTTCAAGCCTGAACATTGGTTGTTTTACTTTTCTCTCGACGAATGGGAATGCAACCAGAAGTATTGCTCCAACTATAAGAGCAATTATCACAAACGGGTTCCCCCAGCCCATGGCACTTGTCTTGTGTGGTACAAGACCATATGTGATGCCGATAAGGAATATAATCAGGCCAGCTCCGAATGTTATATTGCCAGGAATGTCGAGCCTCTGCTTTATTTTTGGAGATGTCTCCTTGAGTTTAAGGTAAGACCATACAGTGCCAAGCAGTCCAACCGGGACGCTCAC
>JAJZZZ010000021.1 GCA_021797265.1 Thermoplasmata archaeon | reverse complement strand
ACTGGCACTTATTAAGAACAGGGCTGAAAGCGTTAATTATGCTTGAATAACCTAAATTCACCAGCCTTCTAATCAAAAAACAGAAGACATTAGCCAATATCACAGATTGTGCCCTTAGAATAACAGATATGCCCGAAAAACCTGGAATTCGGAAATAAATATTCTGTTATTATTAACAGTAAGTATACTGAGTACTTACATATGAATGTGAATAACAATCTTTGGCCCATAAAGTAAATTATTCAGATTCCCATAACTGTATTTGATAAAAATATCTCAGATATGATAGCACATTTGATAAAATATGGAGTAATCATATAATTCAAATTAAAAATTTCTGTATAAATTTATTCGAGAGAGAAAAAGAAAAAATGTATTGAGAACAATTTATATAGTAATATGTTTTGCATTCAATATGGAAACAAATGTTTCGAAAGGCATGCCTTCAGATAGGGAAATTGCGAAGGTAGCTACGGGAAGCATAATTGGCTCGATCATTGAGCAATATGACTTTCTTGTAACCGGAACCATTGCAGGCCTGGTATGGGGCACTCTATTCTTTGGGCCTTATGGTGGAATTGTAGGAGCAATTTCAACATATGCACTGGGAATAATGGTGCGTCCAATAGGAGCAACAATTTTTGGCCAGCTTGCCGACAGGATCGGAAGAAGAGACAGCATGGTCTACGCGATTATCCTTATGGGTATTTCGACTCTAATTATAGGCCTTGTACCTGTAGGAAAAGGACTTATTGACTTAATAGCAGTAGCGATAATTCTGATTATGAGGGTTCTGCAGGGAATCAGCTTCGGTGCTGAATTCGGAACAGCGTCCACATGGGTAGCAGAATATGCCGCCAAGAGCAAAAGAAGGGCATTCTGGAGTGGCTGGGTCGCATTCGCTGTACCTTTTGGACTTGTCCTAGCGCTTGGATTTGTCCTCATTTTGGAAAATACTCAGGGTTTGACATTTTTTGAATCCGGAGCATACACTGCAGGTTGGAGAATTCTCTTCTATGCTGGTTTTCTTGTTGCCATAGTAGGGCTGATTATACGATTGAGGCTTGATGACAGCCAGTTATTCGAAAAGCTAAGGGGATCAAAGAAAACACTGAAGTATCCAGCGTTAACTGTGTGGAAGGAACTGCCCAAAAAAGTCCTGGTTACATCACTTATAAACGGTGCTTTTGGAGCAGGATTTTTCCTTGCTTTCGTATTCGGAAACACCTATATGGTAAAGATTGGCTACACAGCTGTTCATGCTGATGAGGTCCTTCTTATCTCGGCCGTATTCATGTTCTTCTTCATGCTTGCAGGTTCATGGATTGCTGACCGATATGGCAGGAAACTTTCCATTATGATCTCGCTAACATTGCTCCTGATATTTGCCATACCATTTTTCGTTTTGCTTGACACTCTGAATTTCTGGCTTGCGGTACTTGCATTTACAATAACCTGGTCAGTTGGGTACGGCCTTGCATATGGTGCACTTCCAGCTATCTATACAGAGTTCTACCCGACGAAATACAGAGCATCAGGAGCGAGCGCATCATACCAGTTCTCACAGGTATATGGAGGTGGGCTTGCACCCATAATTGCAACAGTTATATATGCAGCAGTAGGAACTACAGCAGCTTACCCTTATATCGCTGCTATAACAGTTGTGTATACTACAATGGCGGTTCTGGCAATGTTTGTACTCAAAGAAACTAAGAACGTCGACCTTGAGACATACGAGACCACTGACAAATTGATTGAGAGCCAGTGAATATTTACCACATTTTTTTATTTCATTAACTCAATTTTTTAAATATAAATGTGTTAAATTAGAATACATGAATTTAATAGCCATATTTGCAGCAACATTAAAGAGATTGGAATAGTGCGATTCCCCATATAGGCATGTGCTGATGGTTGTTTCTAACTTTACATCTGTTGTTTCTTTGAGTTCAAGAAAGCGGATTTTGCATGGTCTAAAGGCCCTATGTATTCTAAAACGGCTTCTGTTCTTCATTGTCTTTTAAAGGTCAACGGAGATAGTACTTGTGAAACAAAGAGTCAATATCACAGAACGAACTGAATAGAGGGAATGCTTTTATCCTCAAATCTGTCGAGAAGAACAGTGACTTTTGATCTTTATACAGTAAAACGGAAACCTCTTTCATGTACTTCTAGAACCAGTAAATAAGGCCTCCTTAATGATCTGGATGATGCAAATATTATAATTCACTAAGAGGTAGATACTGGGAACATGCAAGGATATTGAACCGGGTTCTTACAATTCTGGAGAAAGATGATCGGATAAAGGGAAATGAGCCAACGCAGGAATAAAAACAGTCAGTTTCTAAACAATTGCCTTCAAACTATTACAAATCAAACAATATATCACAATGAATGCATTCTCATTTTGAATTGTCTGGTCTAAGAGATGCAATTTCATTTTTTTCAATATTCCCTGTGGGGAAACATGTGGATATTGGTAACACCATAATCTATTATTTTACAATCTCAGGCCTTGTTATAAGCGCGATGCCCGCTCTCCTCTTTTATTCTTTTTCTATGGTGATGAATTCTCTGTCAGCCTCTGCTATATCCCTCTCTGCTCTCCTTTTGATTTCAGGGTTCACACACCTCGACGGTGTTCTGGACTCTGGAGATGCCCTGATGGCTCGTGGAACCATGGAGCACAGGATTCAAGTCCTTAAGGACAGATATACCGGAGCTGGGGCTATTGGAACTGTTCTTGTGGTGTATATCACTTATTTTGCTGTCCTTTCTGGATTCTCTCCATATTATGGTCTGGCTGCTGTCATTATAGGCGAAATAACTTCAAAATTTTCATATTCCCTGTCAATTGGTTTATTCCCCCCAATTGGTGAGGGGTTAGCCAAGAGATTCTCCGAAATATACAGGAGTGCAGTTGCCAGCCCCATATTGATCAACACCATACCGTTGGTTGCAGTTTGTTTGATTCTGGCTCCATCTGCTCTCATAGGTGTGATCGTTTCCCTTATGGTTTATTCGGTTTTATCCATTCATCTGAAGAGAATATTCGATGGTCTAAATGGTGATCTTATGGCGCTGCTTGGTGAGGTTTCCAGGGTTATATTTCTGATCTCCTTTGCCATTATATTATCCATCCCTTTATTCAGGCTCACTATTGTCTGATATACAGCAAACCGCATGTCATAAAAGACTCTCGTAAAGATCATCCACTTCACCATATATGCCACTTTCATCTCCAGTTATGGAGCTCGCCAGCATGAAAGCTGCCCCCATTCCCGCCCCTTCCTTAACATGCCCTTTCTCATACATTTTCAGACCTTCATGCCTGCTTCTATCCAGTTGTATTTCGGCCTTCACCAGAAATTTTTCAGGAACGAGTTTCCGGATAGTTTCTCCTGAACTCTCTATCACCCAGGATGTGGTGCAAAGATGTGGGATTCTGTGCTTCAAAGCCTGAACTAAATAAGAGCATGTGGCCATCTGCGTTCCCCCGGCCAGTATTAGATTGGAATGCTCTGTAGTTTCTGCTATTCCCAATGATATGGGCATTGAATAGTCACCGAATTCTGATACAGCCTCGTCAGGCTTCACAAAATGGTTTTTTCTCTTGACAGCCTTTTTCCATAGGCTTCGTTTTATCTCTTCAGGGTTTATTGGAAGGCTGCTGCTTGTCATAAGATCAAACCCGAGAGCGCGAAGGACAAGGTAACTTGTTGTTGTGCCACCTGGAATGCTCTCGCCAACAACAATATTCCTGTATTTCCCATCTAGAATTGAGCCAATATATTGACCCAATTTTACCGCAGAATCAAATTTTGGAAGGGCTGTTTCTATTGCAGGATCATTGGCTTTGCCGAGTCCTGAATATATGTATGGAACAGCAGGGACTCTTTCAAGGCCGGCATCAATTACCAGGGAACTGATTCCTGCCATATTCAGAGAAGCCCGTGTTACTATGGAAGGTGTAGGAATGCCTTCCGGAGTCATAGGAGGGTCTCTCATGCTGAGGCATTTTCCTGTCATTATGATCTCTGAATCAACAACAGGAGTCATGGCCATGAGTTTTGGTGAAGCTCCTGCTGCAGATATCCCGGGGCGATTGGCCACTGATGTTGTTCCTGCCAGAAGGACGAAAATGAATTCATCTGAGGAAGAATTTTTCAGGTTACTCTCAAAATCAGAATCATAAAAATAGACCGGCATTCCTAAGGATCAACTCCTGTACTAAAAATGCTATGAGAAGGCTGAACGCCATGCCTGCCATTACTGAGACCTGGAATATTCTCAGCGCAAGCATTACGTCTGCTATTCCAGGCGCCCTTCCTTCTCTATTTAGAACATAACTTCCATTCTTCTCCAGCCTTACACCAAGCATAAACGCCATAGTGGACATTGGCCAACCAGCGTTGAGGCTTTCTGTCAGCTCAGACTCTTTCTTTATTTTCCATAGTGGTACTCTTTTCCTTCCAAAGGGATGCGAAATGAGAAATATGAAATAGGAAAGGCGGGCAGGGATGAAGTTTATGACTGTATCTGCCCTGGCCGAAGGTTTACCAAATCTCATATATCGTTCGTTCCTGTATCCAACCATTGAGTCCAGTGTGTTTATCACCCTTGCTGCAACAGAACCCAGAACACCAAAAAAGCCAAAATAGAATAGAGGGGAGAGGAATCCATCGACATATCCTTCTGAGATTGTTTCGATCAGAGCACTGCAGATCAGAGGCTCAGGCATACCTTTCGTCTCTCTCCTGACCATCATTGACAATGCTTTCCTTGCCGATTCAAAGTCTGAGGATTTAAGATACCTGACTACCGGGATAATATGATCCCCCATTGAGCGCGATGCAAATGTCATCTTGAATATTATGGCAGATACAATTATCCATGCCACTATATTCAGCTCGGAAAGCCTCAGAATAAGGAAAGCAACAGAGATTGAGATAGTTAGGACTAAGGCAAGAAGAAATGCCCCAGAGAGAACGCTATCAGATAAAGAATGGAGGTGTCTGTCGAGGAAACTGATAATATGCCCAAGCCATGCAACCGGATGGTACCTGTTTGGCGGTTCCCCTGATAACTCATCGAAGAGCAGAGCAAGAATTGATGCTATAAGGAAATAGAGAAATTCTATGGAAATCGCCATCATTGTTCCCTTATATTTTGTCCCGGATTAATCATATATTTCTTAATGGCTGACAGCAGAGCCTCATTCTTTTCCCTTCTTTTGACAGAAATCCTTATAAAATCCTTTCCAAACTCAGGGAAATCTTCCAGTGTCCTTATGAGGATACCATTCTTCTGGAGGAAATCACTTAGTTCATTAACGTCCAGGTTACTGGGAGTCCTGAAGGTGACGTAATTTGCTTTCGGATTGCCTGAAACCTTAAACCCAAGGGAATGCATCGACTTGATAAGGAAATCCCTCTCTTCCCCTACCAAACCTGAGTATTTCGAAACAGATCTGAAATCAACATTGCTAAAGGCCTCAATTATATGGTTCCCCAACGTCCATGGTTCCATCAGGTCCCTGATCCGATTCAGTATATCCCCTGAGTTTATCAGATATCCTGCTCTTAGAGACGGAGTGGAGAATATCTTCGTCAGGGACCGGCCAAGAATTACGAATTTGTTTTCTGACACAAGTTCTGATGAGAATCTTCTTTCCCCGTCTGGAAGGAAATCAATAAACGCTTCGTCTATGAATAGAAATGCCTTTCCTGCAATGCATGCCTCCGACAGTTCCAAGAGGCTTGATCTGTCTAGCATATCCCCAATAGGTGTGTCAGGCCTGTTTATGCAAACAAGCGAATACTTCTCTTCTCTGATCTCTGGAAGCAGATTCGCGATATGAGACACCGGATATTGAGAAAACACCACATCATGTGTGGAGAAAGCCCTGGAATATTCTGAGAAAGCAGGCCTTATAAGTAGGGCCTTTTTATTCCTGAAAATCTCAGATATACGATAAATGAAATAAGAAAGGCCAGGCCCTGGAAGTATATACTCTGGAGGGACCCTGTTATATTTTGCCAGGTTGGCTCTGAGGGGCTCATCAGATCCAGGGTATGTTCCAAGTAGATTTTCCTTAATCGCCGTGATCGTATCTGACTCAGTGATAAAATCATTCAGGCTTGCGCTGAAATCAAGGATATCAGAAATTTTGAAACCATATTTCCGGGAAAGCTCCGATACATTTCCACCGTGCCTGGCTTTTTCCAATTCACGACAACTCCGTACAGTCTTTTGTAAGTGATGCTTTCACTGCATTATAAACCATAACTGATGCTATCTGCCCAATCTGAGTGAGGCGGCCGCCGTACCTGAATCTTTTCCCGCCACCTGAAAGGAATAGCGAGACTGAATCCGTGGATGTTCCCGGAGCATATTTTCCTGTCTTTCTATCCCTGATTCCGAGGTCACTAAGTGCCTGTGATTTGGCCTCTGTAATCCCCATGAAGAGATTCATTGCCGCATCATCTTGCATCTCTGCATCGGATATCACAGCAATGTTAATTGTTCCTGGCGATTCGAAACCAGAGGAACCTATGGAGAGTGCATTGGAGGACCCTCCAGTCACTGATATCAGTACCTGAATTTCATCCTCCTCTTTTGCAATGATTGCGTTCTCTATTTTGCAGGCAGTCAGTGTAACAGTTAATCCAGTAGGTTCTATGCTATTTTTCCGCAGGAACTCAAGGGTTTCAGATACAGGATCGCTTCTATAATCCTTAGGTACACTCCTGTTAAGATATCCATTAGAGTAGCCTGTGCCACCACCAAATGGGGCTGAACTGAATTTCCTGAAAAGGGATGGAAAACTTAGCATGTAATATGATTCTCCCCTTACAATTCTGATGTCATCTATCAACTCAATATCTTTAACATTTGAAAGATATTTAAGTTTAAACTGAATCATGCCACTTCACATAAGCAGACAAAACTTAATCCGGTGATTATAGCTGAAAATGATACAGGTCCTTGGAACATCTTCCTCTGCAGGAAAGAGCACCCTTACAATGGCACTGTGCAGGTATTTCTCCAATCTGGGCCTGAGGGTTAGTCCATTTAAGTCAGTAAATATGTCCCTGAATTCTATAGCAATTGGAGACGGCATAGAGATCTCAAGGTCGGTATGGCTTCAGTGCAAGGCTGCCCGTGTTGATCCCATTAAGGAGATGAACCCGTTTCTGCTCAAACCTGAAGGCATGGGAGGCAGCCAGGTTATAACCCTTGGGGAAAGCAAAGGAGTTATGGCTATCAGTCAGTACAGAAAATATATGTCTGAAGTGGCACCGGATGTTATAAAGGACTCAATTCTTAAACTCTCAAATGACTTTGACATAATCATCGCTGAAGGGGCAGGTTCCCCTGCTGAAATAAACCTTGAAGGCTACGACTTTGCCAATACTTTTGTCTCCGATCTGTTTGATACGCCGTGCATTCTTATAACAGACATAGACAGAGGCGGTGCCTTTGCCTCATTATATGGAACTATGTCACTGATGAGGGGGAGTGACCATGTCAGGTGGTTTATCATAAATAGGATGAGCGGAGATTCGGGAGTCCTGAATTCCGGGATAAGTCGCCTTGAAAATATTACAGGAAAACAGTCCATTGGGGTTATACCAAAAATGAGGTATGTGGACCTTCCGGGAGAGGATTCCCTTGACTATTTAACATACGGTCAGAGCTCGGAAAACATAGCAGTGATCAGATACCCATACATGGAAAACTACAGCGATGTTGATCCTCTGCGTTTATCTGGAATCGGGTTCTCATATGTTGACAGCAACAATTCCTCCTTGCTTGAGTCCTCATCCACGATCATACTTCCAGGTTCGAAGAACGTAGCCAAGGATCTTGAATACCTCAGGGAAACAAGCCTTGAGTCCTCCATATTGAAGCAGAGATCGAAAGGATGCAGAATACTGGGAATATGTGGCGGCTACCAGATGTTGGGAAAATCCATAAATTTCAATGAAGAGACTGATAATTACCTGCCAGGGCTTGGGCTTCTTGATTGCAAGACGGTTTACCAAAAGAGTAAGACTGTGAGAAAGGTTAATGGAAAACTCAATCCTGAGGTTTTCATAACTGACGATAATTTCTCTGGATATGAAATACACTATGGATCGGTTGAAAGTTCCGAAAATAGATTTGTTGCCATTACAGAATCACATAATGAGGGTGCTGTATCGGAAGATGGATTGGTTATAGGAACAAGCATTCACTCGCTCCTGGAAAACAGTACATTTCTTAAATATGTTACAGGAGTGAAAAGTGCTTATTTTGATTATCCTGGCATTCTAGAAAATAACATTGAAAAAGTTACGGAGAACTTCATTTCACACATGAATATGGGGCCACTGGTCTCATATATTAAAGAAAAATAGTGGAGGTCACTGAACTGCGGCCTCCCTGAGGAGCAGTTCGGGCTTTATGGGTGTTTCATTAAATTCTCTCCCAAGGGCTTTCTCCAGTGCTCTGGAAAGTGCGATGGGCACACCTATTGTGGGAGCTTCCCCAATTCCCTTTGCCTTTGATGGAAGTGTTGACTCAGATTTGTAGTATTTTATTGTAAATTTTGGCATAAGATCTGCAGTGGCAACTCCTGCATCAGAAATAGATGATGTCAGCGGCTGGCCATCTTCATCAAAAGCAAGTTCTTCATAGAGAGCCTGAGAAATGCCCTGTACAGATCCTCCAGCGATCTGTCCTGCAGCGTTGGCTGGGTCCAGTACTCTTCCTGCATCATAGTAGGATATGCAGTCTCGGATTTTCACCTTGCCAAGATCGTCCACATCTGCTGTAACAACATTAACTCCTAGGCTGCTTTCCATCTTTGAATACTCAAAGTTGTGGTATGCATCCCAGTCTTCTCCCAGCAGATGATCCACAGAATATTTGCCGTATTTCTTCTCGACCTTTTCTCTGATCATTCTGGCAGCCATTATGACAGCTGATCCCGCAACCATTGCGGATCTGCTTCCCCAAGCCCCTATTCCAGCAGGTATCTGATCTGTGTCCCCGAGCTGGAAATCCACAACTGATTCATCAACACCAAGCTCCTCGTTTATGAGGGTCTTGGCGAAGACATCGTGCCTCTGCCCATGGGCATTTCCTCCGATCCAGACCTTAACTCTTCCGTCCTTTACCTGTACTCTTGCAGATTCTCCACCACTGGTGGCGTGATAGAGAATGAGTAATGAGAAGCCTGTGTTGTATTTTTTGGAAAGTTCTCTGTATCCTGTCTCTTTTATTGCGGCCTCAAGGAACTTCTTTGACGGCTCCACTTCAAAACCAAGAGGAGATCTGTATCTCTCTTCAGCAGCATTCTTTAGCCTTACATCTACCGGATCCATATTGAGTTTATCTGCAAGGTGATCCATCATTTTCTCAATGAAAAACATAGCCTCTGGCCTTCCAGCTCCTCTATAAGGACCCTGAGGAGCTTTGTTGGTAAGCACAGACCTTGCCCTTACGTACGCATTTTCAAGATGATAAGCACCTGCAAGCTGCATTGCTATGAATGCCGGTGAGAACTCACCAGAACCTCCAGTGAATGCACCATTATCAACGAGAACCTCACCTTTGAGTCCTTTAATTTTCCCTGATCTGTCAGCGTAAAGTTTGAGTTTTGCAACTGCCCCTCTTCCAGGCCTGCTTGCAAGAAGGTGCTCCCGTCTGGTTTCTATCCACTTTACCGGCCTTTTCTCCTTCATTGCGAGCCAGGCAGCCACTACATACTCGGGGAACAATCCACCCTTCAGGCCGAAAGCTCCTCCTGTATCCGTCTGTATAACCCTTACCTTCTCTGCAGGGAGATGCATAGCCTCACAAATTCCTGACTTTATGCTGTATATGCTCTGAGTACCAATCCATATGGTAAGTTTATCACCATCATATGCAGTAACTATGCCTCTTGGCTCAATGGGGTTTGTGGCAATCCTGTTATTTACGAACTTCCCTTCTATTACAATATCTCCAACATCGTCGGAAAAGTCCTTTCCAAAATATCTGTCAACTATTACGTTTGACTTGCTGGCAGGGTTAATAGGTTCAAAACCAATGGCCTTCTCAGGATCTGAAACTCCTTGGAGAGGCTCATAGTCAACCTCAACAGAATCTATTAGATCCTCTGCCTCATAAGGATCAGTTGAATAGACAGCAGCAACTGGCTGCCCGACATAGCCAACAAAATCCTTTGCAAGGACCGGATGTGCTGTTGAACTGAATGTCTGCTCCTCGTCAGAGCCTTCGCCCACAGCAGCAATATCGAAATTAACATCTTTATGAGTTATCCCACCGCTGATCTTTTTGATTTTTGCTCTTGGATATGGGCTTCTGACAAACCCAAGATAAAGCATTCCTGGCATGTGTATGTCATCCACGAATGTTCCATTGCCCTTTACGAATTTCTCGCTGAGATCCATATTAAATCACTTCCTCACAGTAACAGTCTGCTCTTCTTCCAGTGAATCGCCTTCCTCTTCCATTCTTTTTTCTGCGTCCTTTATGGACATTATTATATTATCGTACCCAGTACATCTGCACAGGTTTCCTGATATTGCCTCACGGATCTCCTGTTCGCTTACATTCTTTTTGTGCTTAAGCAGCCAGTATGCACTTATGATCATTCCTGAAGTGCAGTAACCGCACTGCAGTCCATGGTTGTCCACGAAGGATTTCTGTATTGGGTGCATTTTTCCTGGTTCTTTTGAAAGACCCTCTATTGTGGTTATTTTCTTCCTGTCAGCCTGGACAGCAAGGATGGTGCATGATTTAACTGCCCTTCCATCCAGAAGAACGGTACATGCTCCACAGTTTGTTGTGTCGCACCCTACGTGTGTTCCTGTTGAGCCTCCAATTTCCCTTAGAAAATGAACAAGAAGCATTCGTGGTTCTACATCAGCCTCTTTTCTTTCACCGTTAACAGTTATTGAAACGTGTCTCTTTTCAACCATTTTAATTGCCTCCTTCCTTCTTTATTGCTTTCTCCATAGTTTTTATGGATAGCCTCTTCAATATTTCTTTCTTGTATTTTTCACTGCCATACTGGTCCTCTGATGGCTGTGATGCACTTACGATCAGCTCTGCCGCATGTTTCAGGACCGAGTCATCAGGTTTCTTTCCTGTCAGGTACTTCTCTGCTTCAGTGCACTTTATTGCCTTTGGTCCCATTGAAGTTATAGCAAGCCCAGCTTTGCCAATCTTTCCTGATTCCATTGAGAACTGCACCGCTACTCCTGCCACTGAGAAATTCCAGGTCCCCTTCTTGAATTTTCCATAAGCACCATATGAGTTCGGCCCCCAGTATGGAAGGATTATTTCCTTCAGAACCTCATCATGTTTCATGCTTGTCTCAAATGTGTCAACAAAGAAATCCTCTGCACTGATTTCCCTAGTTCCAGATTCGCCCTGAACAACAAATTTTGCTCCTATGGCCAGCATTACTGAGGGAAAATCATTGCTTGGATCAGCGTGAGAAATATTTCCCCCTATTGTTCCAGTGTTCCTAACAAGAGGATCTGCAACCTGGGATGCACAGTCCAGAATCAGAGGGAAATATTTCTTTATAATGTCTGAGAACTCGAGATCGCTGTCCACGGTCATAGCTCCCACATGGACTCCGTCCTTCCTTTCATCTATGTAGGAAAGCCCCCGAACCTCTGACAGTGATATGAGACAGGGGATTGTTACTACCCGTGACTTGAGAAGTGGAATAAGGCTCTGACCACCAGCTAGTATTTTGGCGTCATCGCCGTACTTCTTCAGAAGTCCGACTATCTCTTCTATACCTGTCGGTGCATAGTATTCAAAACGTGGTGGATTCATAGTACTCAAACATTTTAGTCTAATATTTAAAATAATTTATATGTGGTTTTCAGTATTAAACGCCATATATCTTAATTCCTCAGTTCATGTTCAACTTTAATGCTGTGCCTCTCCCTTACAATTTCAGAAGCAATGCTGAGGGCTATTTCGAATGGGCTGACCGCATTTATGTCAATACCGATTGGGGTGTGAATTGATTCAAGGAACTTTTCACTAATACCGTCGCTCTTCAATACATCAAAATCATGTTTAATTCTCTTCCTGCTTGCCAGCAGCCCTATGTAAGCCGGACTCTTTTCAGAAAGAGCCTTCAGGGTAGTAATATCCCTTTCCCCCTTTGTCAAGACCACAATGAAATCTGAACTGCTGACATCGAGCGAAGACAGATCGAAATCCATGTCCTTTACAAGATTGTCAGGCTTATTCTCCAAGGAAGGCGCGTGATCAATAACTGTGACCTTGAAATTCAAATGTTTGCCAAGCATTACAAGGTAATCCTCTATCTCATCTCTGCCACCCTGGCCTATTATGTATAGCTTCTGCGATGGCAGGTATGGTTCAAGGTATATCTCTAGAGTCCCGCCGCAGAATGTTTCTACGTATATATCATCATCCTGCTTTTTCCTTACCATGGCATTCAGCCCCATTCCTGCATCCTCCAGGTGAACTCTAACTACCTTCGGCTGCCCTGATTTAAGAACACTGTCAGCAGCGTCCAGAATAACATTCTCTGGACATGCTCCGCCAAGTGTTCCATAGGCAATTGAGCCATTCTGGATTATTACTTTGAACCCCGGTTTGGCAAGAGATGAGCCTTCTGTCCGTATTACAGTCGCTACTACGAATGCCGATGACTTCTTACCCATTTCCCCAAGTTTACCAGCGAAGTCATAGTTTTCCATAACTTAATATTGCAACACATCGCTTAAACGTTTCCGATTTGCTCAAAAGATTATAATTGGAGTTAATGATTGGAAATTATGAAAATATCTCCGGTGATTCTTGCTTCAGGGTTTTCCAGAAGATTTGGCACCGACAAATTGATGGAGAAAGCCCTGGGGAAACCTCTAATAGATTATGTGATCCGGGCATTGCATGAAGCTGGTTTTGCTCAAATTTTTGCTGTCATCAGGAAAGAGCAGGAAGAGCTCAAGAACCATGCCGGTGAATACCTGAAATTTATTGAAAATGAAAAAGCAATTGAGGGGCAGTCATCCGCCATAAAAGCAGCCGTTTCACACCTCAGGTCAGAATCAGATGCGATAATGTTTTTACTGGGGGATCAGCCACTCATCAGAGCTGATACCATTATAAGGCTCTGCCGAACACATATCTCTGAAGAATATGGTATTTCTTCATGCCAGATTGATGGAAGGCTTTGCCCTCCAGTAATATTCAGTTCTTTTTACTTTGATGAACTCATGAATCTGTCAGGAGATACCGGGGCTAAACCTGTTCTTATCAGACATTCTGACAGAATAGCTAGAGTATCGTTCGGAGAAAGGTATGAAGCGGATGATGTGGATGTCCCGCAGATGATTCCGGTAATTGAAAATTTCCTGAAGGTTACCTGAGGATCTTTCAGTCGCCTTTCAGATTTATCCTTCCTATAATACGATCTGCTGCACTGTATGGATCAGTTGTCTTATTTGAAAGCCTCGATACTGTCGTGCGGAATGCATCCTTGCCTGAAAATGATTCTTCCACTCTGGAAAGAATTGAGTTCTGGACAATTGCTCTCAGCTCCATCAATATCCTTCCGTCCTTGAATCCAGGATCTCCTGAGATGTATTCCGATCTCTGATCCAGAGTTTTCAGGAGCTCTGTATATCCTTCGCCGTTAAGTGAATTCAATCCTATAACCGGTATGTGCCATTTTTTCCCTGGGGACATTGCCAGTGTATCCTCTATGTCTTTAATTGCAAGGAAAGCACCTTCCCTGTCTATCTTGTTTACAACAAATATGTCTCCAATCTCCATAATCCCTGCCTTAACTGCCTGGATCTCGTCACCCAGGCCAGGCCCTAGTACGACTATAACTGTATCAACGAGGTTACGTACTTCGAGATCCGCCTGCCCAGCCCCAACTGTCTCCACTATGATGACATCACTGCCAGCAGCATCCATAATCTTTACAACATCCCATGCTGACCGGGATATACCTCCGCTGATTCCCCGGTTTGCCAGGCTTCTCATGAATATCCCCCTTGAAGATAGTGTCTCCTGCATCCTGATTCTATTTCCAAGGAATGAACCTCCTGAGAAAGGGCTTGAAGCGTCTATGGCAAGGACAGAGACCTTATTGCCGTTGTCATGGAGCATACCTGAGAGCCTTCCGATTAAGGTGCTCTTTCCTATACCAGGTGGCCCTGTAATACCAATGACATGTGCATTTCCAGTGCGGGGATAAATCCTTGAGATAATCTCCCTGACATTGTCATTAACACAATTAGTCTCAACAAGTGAGATTGCCCTTGAAATTGAAAGATGATCACCGTTTTTTATGCCTTCCACAATGCTATCAATGTTCATATCAACGCAGTCCGGACATCTTCTTCTCCCTTGCCTCTGCAGCTCTTTTCATTACATGGTCTATTATGGTTTTCATGGGGGTTCCTGGCCCATAGTTCCCGGATATCCCCATTTTTTCAAGCGCCGGCTTATCCTGCTCTGGAATGGTCCCCCCACCCACAAGGCTTATGTCAGTTATTCCTTTCTCTTTTACAATGTCTGCTACCTTCTTGAATACAGTCATATGCGCCCCGTTCAGAAGGCTCAACGCAATGACGTCAACATCCTCATTTATGGCTGTATCAACTACCTGTTCAGGAGTTGGGAGGAGACCTGCATATATTACTTCCATACCCGCATCCCGGAATGCCCTTGCCAGGACTAGAATGCCCCTGTCATGGCCGTCTATACCGGGTTTTGCAAGGAGAACCTTTGCAGGTTTGTCCTTAAACAATGACAGGTTCTTTCCAGCTTCCGAAAACCTTTCTTCCGACATTTGAGATTTCTTCGAGCGTGGCATAATTCTCAACTGCTTTGAGTATGTAAGGCATAGTATTTAGCTTCTCGTTC
>JAJZZZ010000020.1 GCA_021797265.1 Thermoplasmata archaeon | reverse complement strand
TCCTGTACCAGAAGCCATGCTCCTGTTAATTGAAACAGCATAGTGACATTGGACCTTGTGGCCGATGGAAATCTCTGAAAGCACAGGCCTGGTCTCATGACACAATTCTGTTGCAAGTGGGCATCTCGGCGCAAATTTACAGGCCGGAAGCGCATCATCTGCGGTCTGGGCAAAGATATTCTCTCCAAGAGTCTCACTAATGCTTCCCTGAACACCCATGCTTGACAGTATTAATGCGATTGTGTATGGATGTGTTGCTTCGCGGATTATCTGCTCTGTGGTACCGGATTCAATGATTTCCCCACGGTACATCACATAGATCCTGTCACTGATGTATCTTGCTGATGCGATATCATGCGTAATGTAGAAAAGTGTAACTCCTGCTTCATTTCTTAATTTCTTGAGCAGATTCAGTATTCCTGCCCTGAGGGAGACATCCAGCATTGATATGGGTTCGTCCGCAACAAGAATACGTGGATTCATGGTCAGGGCCCTGGCTATTGAAACGCGCTGCCGCTGTCCTCCGCTGAGCTGATGGGGATATTTATCAATATAATCGCTTATGGGGGTGAGTTCAGCTTCCGTCATTGCCTTCCTTACCACCCCATAGATTTCATTCTCAGTCTCTGCAAGCTTGTTTATCCGGACAGGCTCCGATATTATCTGATAAATGGAAAACCGTGGATTAAGGCTTTGAAACGGGTCCTGAAATATTGTCTGAATTCCTTTCCTGAGATTCTTAACAAGCTTTTTGTCCTCAAAATTTACCTTGCCACCCAGTAGTTCCAGCGTCCCGTCACTCGGTACTTCCAGCAGGCCGATTATCCTGCTCAGGGTGGTCTTGCCTGATCCAGTTTCCCCCACAAGTGCAACGGATTCACCCTCGTTAACGACAATATTAACACTTGAAACTGCTGTCAATTCAGCTCCCTTGCCACCTCTACCTGCTCGCAAGCCCACTCTCTTTGCAAACCTCTTGGTAAGGTTGCGTGTTATTATCACGGGGTTCTGCTTTACGGCCTTTACGACATTAATATTGGAGGAGACTTTTCTTCCCTGTACATTTCGGCCGTTCTTAAAAGGCAGAACCACGCAGGCAACCTCATGTGAGTTGCTGACAGCCCTGAGATTCTCAGAACCATCATTGCGGCAGGAATCTTCCACATAATTGCACCGTTCAACAAAGGGGCAGCCATGAATAACTTCAGTCAACCCGGGAGGAGCGCCAGTGATTGGTTCAACCTGTTCTATGTTTTCTGTCAGTTTTGGTATGGAGTCGATGAGCAGAGCCGTGTAAGGGTGCTGGGCAATGGCGAAATTAACTCCGGGAAGCTTTTCCACAATACGTCCTGCATACATTACCATAATTCTATCGGAGAGATTGGAGACCATTGACACATCGTGGGAGATGCTGAGGATGGATACATTGAATCTCTTCCGCAAATTGCGCAGTTCCTCTATTATTCTGTATTGCGTTATCACATCAAGTGATGTCGTTGGCTCGTCAGCAATGATAAGGGCTGGATGTAGTGAGATCGCCATGGCTATGACCACGCGCTGTTTCATACCTCCACTGAGCTGGTGCGGATACGCATCATAAACCCAACTGTCGAGGCCCACAGTATCCAGAAGCTGCCTGACCATTTCTACAGCTTTCTCGCGCTGCACATTCTCCCGGTAAATATAGATATCAGAAATCTGCTCCCCCACGGTGAACAGAGGATTCAGAGAATCCAGGGCCCCCTGAAACACTATTGATATTCCCTTCCACCGGACCACCTTCAGGCTTTCCTCAATCTTTGTTGACTTCCTGGTTGTCCTCAGGGTATATGATGCTCCCCTATCCGAATCAACAATGACTTCACCCTTGAAGTAAACCCGGCCTGACGTCACCACTGTGTTCTGGGGAAGAATATGCGAAATTGCCATCGCAAGCGTGGACTTCCCGCATCCGCTCTCCCCGACTATGCCGATGCTTTCATTTTCCCTGATTCCAAACGTCACATGGGATAAAGCATAGACCCTTCTGCTGCCAATGGTGTACTCAAGCGAAAGATCGTCAACATACAGGATGTAATCCTCATAATTTATTCCGTTGAACATATTATCTCCTCAAGGTTACGTCCGTAACCTCCCTGATAGTATCTCCCATCATGTTGAACGCGATTACTATGAAGACAATGAACAGCCCGGGGAATATGGAAATCCACCACTGACCCGATATAACATATTGAAGCCCGTCTGTAATCATGGAGCCAAGTTCCGGTGTGGGAGGTGGTATTCCTACCCCCAGGAAACTCAGGCTGGCCGCAATTATTATTGCATTCCCAAGTCCCAGAGCATACAGGATGATTGTTGGTGTAATGGCAACTGGAAGTATGTGCCTGGACATTATATGCCATCTGGATGCCCCCTGTGATATTGCAGCCTGAATATACAGATCACTTTTTGTTGAAAGAACAGCGCTTCTAGACACTCTAGCAAATCCGGGAATTGAGATTACTGTGACTGCTATTATTATGGTCCAGAATCCCTGCCCTATGACTATGGCAATGGCAATGGCAAACAGGATTGAAGGGAACGACAGGAGAATGTCCATGACCCGCATTATGCCGTTGTCCGTGATCTTGCCCATGTATCCCGCCAGCAGACCAAGTGCTACTCCAATAACGTAACCCAAAGAAATGGAGAGGAAGGCAATGGCCATGTCCAGCCTTATGGCATAAAGCACGCGTGAAAAGACATCACGTCCATATCCATCCGTCCCAAACAGGTGAGAAAGGGATGGCGGAGCAAGCCTGTTTGTGAGGTCCAGCGCAAGGGGGTTGTAAGGCGCCAGAAGTGGACCAAATGCTGCCAGAAACACGTAAACTGAAAGTATGGCCGCCGCAGCAACTCCTGTGGGATTGCGGAAGTACATGGAAACCGTCTCGAAGAATTTGCCATGAACGTTAAAGAGGCCATTTCTTCTCACTGTCTGAATATCCTCAGTCATTCTAACCAACCCTCACTCTGGGATCAACATAAGCATAGATCAGATCTGCCAGGAAATTGAAGAAGGCAAAGAGCAGTCCGGAAATAAGCACAACGGCCATGACACTGGGATAGTCAAGCTGATCTATGGCCTGCACCGCAAAAAGACCCAGACCCTGCCAGGAAAATACGGTCTCGGTCAAGACGACACCGCTTATTATGGCACCAGCCTGGATGGCAGCAACGGTGATGCCCGGGAGAAGAGCATTCCGAAGTGCGTACTTATTCACAATGACTCTCCTTGGAAGCCCAATGGCAACGGAAGTCCTCATGTAGTCGCGGTTAAGGATATCCAGCATGCTTGACCTGATAACTCTGGACAGCGTGGCAATACTGGCAAATGAGAGCCCGACTGCAGGCAGGATTATGTGCCATGTAGCATTGAAGAAATCCGGGAAATTGAGCTCAATCAAACTGTCCAGTATGGTTAAGCCGGTTACCCTGGTTGGCGGCGTGAGGCTCTGGCTCAGCTGGCCGTACGGTGCAGGAGCTATTCCGAGATAAGTGTAGAACACAAGTATCATCACAATTTCAATCCAGAAAACCGGCATGGAAATACCAAGAAGGGATAGGATTCTGCTGGTATGGTCTCCTGCTTTGTTGACCCTGAGGGCAGCGTAAACACCAGTGACCACAGCAATCGGTACGGAAATAATCATTGACGCCAGGCCAAGCTCAAGACTGGCAGGGAATCTAATGGCTACCTCATAATTGACAGGTTGGCCCAGGATATATGAGTATCCCAGATTGAAATGCAGCAGCTGCCAGAGGTAGAGGAAAAATTGAATGTAAAGAGGTTTGTTAAGGCCAAGTTCGGCTTCTATTATCTTCAGCTCGGTTCCATTGACCTCCGGGCCAATCAGAATGAGCGCAGGATTTCCAGGGACTATTCTGGAGAGTATAAAAGTTACAAGTATTACGCCAAAAATGGTTGGAATCAGGGAGACAACCCTCATTCCAATAAATTTAGAAGTCCCGCCCATTGAATCAACTCATGCTTGCCTGTCCGAAATATATGTCAAATGTCGGATATATATACAGGTTATGCACATTTGTTGTCATTGGCAGCACGTTCTCAAGGTTGAACAGGGGTACCTCCACGGCCTGCGATGCTAGGATATTCTGCACCTGGTGGTACAGCGCATCACGCTGTGTCTCATTGTAGAGTTTTCCAGCTTTTACCAGATCTTTGCTGACGGTGCTGTTGTTGAAGAAGTTATAGTTGCCGTAGATACCCATGTTTGCTGCATTGAACAGAGGCCTCATACCATCATCTGGAGTTGCTAGAAGGTTAACCCAGCCCTCATAGAACATCTGCCACTGGCCTGAACCGGCCTGATCGTCAAAGGTTGCTGATTCCAGAGGATGGAGGTGAAGAGTGATATTGATCTTCGCCAGCTCGCTCTGCAATATGGTGGCAACCGATGTCCCGATTGGGTCTCCGGAAATGTAGTAAAAGTTCGTGGAAAAGCCCTTGCTCTCTCCTGCCAGTGTCATGTAGTGCTTTGCCGTGGTGAGGTTGTACGTGTAATTCTGGAACGCGGGAATATAGGATTCAATAGATGAAGCCATGACGCTTTTCAGTGGGATTCCATATCCGTACGTTGAGTAGTTTGTGACATCGCTGACATTCACAGCATATTCAATGGCCTTCCTTACATCCAGATTCTGGAAAGGTGTCGTGTTCTCATCAAGCCCAACATAATATTCCGATGATGTGGGGCCAGCCTTGACCTTTACATTGCTGTATCCCTGCACTGTCGACATCTCGGACAGTGGAATGTTGTATGCCAGGTTTACAGATCCTTTCTGAAGCAATGTTTGCTGGGTTGCAGGTGATGGAACAACTTCAAAGGCCAGGTTTGTTATGTTTGGCTTCGTTCCCCAGTAGTTCGGGTTTGCAGTGAGGACAATCTTTGATGCTGAGTAGCTGTTAAGCTCATAGGGTCCTGTTCCCACTGCATGGTCAGACATATACGTATTGACAGATCCATTGACTACTCCGCCGTGATCATTAACGTATGTTGGATCCACAATATCTGTGACCCAGAGCTGGAATAGATTCAGGAACCATGGATAGGGTGATGATGGGACAACTTCTATTCTGTAGGGACTCAGGATGTGAATGCCGCTCTCGTTGAGGAACGAGAAAACATGGAAGTCTGCTCCCTGTTTCATCTGTATAACCCTGTCAAGAGTGAATTTAACAGCTGTTGCGTTGAAAGGGTCTCCATTGGAAAAAGTAACATTCTGCCTCAGGTTGAATGTTATTGCCCCTGTGGTACTGTTGATTGTCCAGCTTGTTGCAAGTTCTGGAACCGGGTTTAATGAACCAACAGTCTGCCCGCCTACTGTTGTCGTGCCATACCCGACCAGGGTCTGGTAGATCTGGTCATCAAACAGAACGGAATACGTGTCAAAAGCCACGGCCGGATCTATGGACGAGGGGGTATCGGAACTAGCTATAACCAAGGTATTGCCCTTCAGTCCTGATGAACTAGGCAGCTTTAAAATATGCAGACCTACACCAAGACCAGCAGCAATAACCACAATCACGATTATGATTGCCACTATGTATACTGGTTTACTTACCATCGAGAGAGCTTATGAAAGAACCTGTTCATCTACATTTTTTGACAGGTGTTAAATCTCTGTATAATGTCTGATAGACACTCTATATCATACAGTACCCTTGTCGACATTATAATTGAACGGTTTGACAGAGAGTTGCAATAACAAAATTTCACCCTGTAAAATGTTAGAATTTTTGGTGATTTCCTCAAAATGGAAATGGACTTGATGAATATGAGGGGCTGCTATGTTACTACGAATGTTAAAGTCTATTTCCGGAAGAGGATGGCTTGGGAGAACTCATTTCTTGGTGGAAGGGAGAGGTCTGATCTGAACTGTGACATAAATCATTATGATCATAGACCATAAAGGTTGCCAATATCTCCAGTTTGCAAGACAGCTCCCCATAAAATTTGAAGGGAGAATTTTTTAAAAAAGAACAAGGGACCTCAGTTATATCCTCATTTTCCAATATCTCTGAACACGAGTCTTTCCAGTTTTCTTAAGCGGTATGTAAGGGTTGATCTTGGCATCTTTATGTTCCTGCTGAGCTCTGAAAGAGAAGATTTGCGTGGCCAGTCATAGAAACCCTGGTCAAGAGCCTGTGTCAATATGTTGAATACATCTGGGCCCACTGTACTATCTATCCTTACTTTCCATACATCGGAGAATAATTCGGAATACTCTGAAATGAAGTTATTTGTTGACAGTTTCTTCACTCTCAATGTACTGGTGTTGCTGTCATTCAGTTCTTCCTCAATCTCCTTTGCACTCTGGGATTCATTTGAAACAAAGAACCACCTCTCCTCCCCGTTTTTAACAAGGATCGGATGCATCCTGAAGCCAACCTTCGAAACCCATTTGTAAGCGGAAGTCTTAGGGAAGCCATACATAAGTGACATGGTTGTGGGGCCCATCCCAAGGACTTCGAGCTCCTTGAGGTCCCCGTATTCATTGAGTATCTTAATTGTGTCTTTGAGATCCTCAGCAGTTTTTGAATAAAATATGCTGAGAGTCTTCTGGTATTTTTTGCTAAAGTCTATTGTATTCATAATAAAAATGGTCAAATCGCGGATTTTGGACGTCACAAAGGTGTGGGGGCAATCATGCTGTTTAATGGAGATAGAATAAATATTGACCATCCCGGCTACACCTCGCTCCCATATATTAACATTTCTGAACGTATGGCAATGTAATGTGGATAGAATGACCAATATGATTACAAAATGATTCCATCTGAGTAAATGTTTGTTACCAGATTATTTTCATTTTGATTTCATCAGGCTGTTTATTCAGCAATATATTTCCATTTTGCTCCACTTCCTGTATAGTTCCCCTTGTTATCATTGATTCGATTATACCTGGCCACACATGCTTCCACTGAACCAGATCTCTCATAGCGGCCTCAAAATGCGGCTTCTGTCCATTTATCAGGCCAACCACAGAAATGGACTTATAAACCAGGTTCTGAATATCAGTATTGCTTAAGATTGCGCTGCCCGAACGCATGAAACCAAAGAGCCCCAGAACAGCATTGTTCTTTAGAAGCTGCAGTAGTGTTGGCAAGATTGAGGCATCGGAACCCGAAGCCTCTACAACCAGATCAAATGCATTACCTGTTCCCAATTCAGAGTATCCCTTGGAAGAATTGAAGAATGAAATTCCGGCCTCTTGAAAAATTCTAGCTTCAACTTGGGTGGGATCCCTTCTGTTTGATATGGTTACCATGAAACCACGGCTCCTGAGCAGTAGTGCAAAGAGAATGCCAATGGCACCTGTGCCTACCACAAGCGCATGCCTGCATCCATATGTCGCATCCCTGCATTTCCAGTAGAGTCTTCCCTGGACTGAAAGAATTTCCTCCAGTGACTTCTCAAGGTCAGACAGGGGCTGTGCCATTATGGCTATACCCCTTATATCAGACGGAACATGCACAAGAAATTCAGGAGAATCGTAGATGTATTCGCGCATGAAGCCATGCATGCCATTTATACCTGCCTCAATGAATTCACCAGTTTCGCAGAAATCAGGCCTTCCAATGAGGCAGTTCAGGCATTTTCCGCAGCCTCTCCTGTTAACCGGCATAACAATATCGCCTTTCCTGAAATCGCCGCTGCCCTCCATTACCTCCCCGATAGCCTCGTGGCCAAGCGCCATGGAATTATAGCCGGAGGGCCCAGCAGCTGTAGAAAGCTGCCCATTGACGATTTCGCGGTCCGTACCGCATATGCCATTTTCAAGGATTTTTATTTTTACACCCTTTTCCTGGATTTGCACATCCTTTACCTCAAAACCTTTTTCCGGCGGATTAACAACGATTGCTCTCATTTCTAAGCCAACAAAGAAATGCTCTATTCTTAAAATAGGCTTTCCTGACACATATAATAGATAGTCAAGAATATGGCAGGAAGAACTGCATTTGAAGAATTATTAAAGATTATTGAACTGATTTCGCACTCCTGCCTTTTCCTCTTCCAATTATCCTCACTGCATATGAAAGGATGGCGAGAACTACAAAAATTGCAAAGGAATCCAGCGGATTTAGGAAATTCGTTGAAATTCCATCACCTATTCCCAGGAACGCCAGAGCAGAAAGGCCAAGCACAAGCGAAATTATCCTGTAGGAAGCCGGCATGGGTCCCCGATAGTTTCCATAATATCTCATTGGCGAGCTGCTGGCTGAAGCATAGGGTGCCAGGAATGACATGTATATGAGCATGACATCTGGATTGAAGTCAGAAGAGGCTGTCAGCCCCGATGATGTCGTGGTTATAGTTCCAGTAACCATGCCACCGGACATAACATGCAAGGTGTTTGACATACCGGTTGGAAATCCTGACAGTTCTCTTCGAGGCACATCATACGTCTGGCTTTCGTAATCAAGTTTTAACCCACGATATGCCACAGTCAGGGGTGCTGCACTGCTTTCAGCTGTTGGTTCCGGAATCATGAAGGCAGCTGACCTCAGGGTGCTCAGGGAGAAAACAAGGTTATTCGAACCTGATCCCCATAACACAGGAAAATATGACAGGTTATTCAGGCAGTTCGTTTCATACTATAAGAACAACAGACTATCAATGCATGAGATGAACCGCCGTGAGGTCGGGTTTACACCCCCATAATACGGCTGCGGATGATTGCACGTGCTTCCCCATAGTCCCTTACCTCCTTCCATATATGCAAAAAGGCTATATTTCCAACATTTCGACGTATGTCATCCATGTGTATGTCTCTATCATCAACATACACAATCCTATCAGGACTTACTGTTATCCCTCTCTTGCGAAGCACATCGAGCAAATGAAGAATTCTCCGGTCCTTTGCCGGTGAGAACTCCGTTTCATGATAGTCAAAAAGTTCCATTATCCTAAGTTTCTCAAGAGCTTCCATGACGTAATCCCGGTGGTTCCAGCTGAGTGTGCATGTTATGGCGCCATTGGAGCGGCACCATTTAATGAATTCAAGAGCCTCTGGAAATACTGTGATAACAGTACCATCCTGATTCTCAATCTTCCCCGGTCCGGCAGCATGGTATGGAGGCCTCAC
This sequence comes from Thermoplasmata archaeon, assembly GCA_021797265.1. Next base: position 5,904 of record JAJZZZ010000020.1, on the reverse strand, counting down.
GCTTGATATGTCAAGGTGATCCCAGACCGTGCCGTCCAGATCCATCATTAGCAGCCACGGATCATTCTTCCCCTTCTTCTGATGCTGGTTCAATTGCTTCTCCCAGTGATTCTGCATATTTCTTCTTTCCTATGGCAAAGCTCAGGCCAAATCCAGCCAGCGCCAGCACAGCCATGGATATGACTATGAGGAACTATAGGTTTCCGGGCATAAAATTACTTTCTGCTTGTGCACCCTCAAGGGCTGGCAGGATAAGAATGAAGAAAAGGGCGCCAACCTGCGATGTTAGCCAGACCATTGCAGCTGCAGTTCAAGCACGCTCCCCACAGGCAGTTTCCAGTGACAGCTGAAACCCAACGTGAGCCAGGGAGAGAAGGAAGAATCCTATAACCACCGAAACGGCAACATAATAGATAAGGTCAGCACGGAAGCTGAAAAGCAGGAGAAAAAGTCCAGCAATAAGGGTGTTTATCATTACTATTAACTTCAGGCGCTTATACCTGTCTGACAACACGGATACGACCACCATTCCAATTAATCCGCTGTGAGCATTGCAGCACCGGTGAGACCTCCGTAGAGCGACGGTATGCCTCTGCTGAAGAGAATTGCCTCTATCCACTGCACCAGTCCACTGAATATTCCAACACCTATAAAGAAAAGGACCATCAGGATCACAATATTCCTGAGCTCTGCCAGAGCCTTCATCTGGCTGAATATTCTCTCTCCATGGTTCTGCACCTCAGTCGCCGCAACGGGTCATTCTCTCGCGAATGCAAGAAAAATCACAAAGGATGCTGTGGCAATTGCCAACACAACAAGAAAATTGTATCTCAGTTCACCGTATATGGCGTTGGGAACCATTACGGGAACAATTACAAGTGCGATCGTCATTCCTACAATCTGCCCCATTGTGCCAATTCCAGTGGCAACCGTCTGCTCCCCGGATGGGAACCAGTCACCGGAAAGCTTGGAAATACTGTTGAATATGAATGGCTGCCCTATGGTTGCGAGGCTCTCAAACACAAAGAGCGAGGTGAAATCTGTGCCCGATAAAATCCTGAGCCGGGAAAAGACCATAATTATGCCGCCACCAAGAATGACGGTCTTCCTGAATCCCCACCTGTCCACCAGCAATCCGGCAGGCATTGAAAGAGGGATGAAAACAAGTGGCCAGACTGCCGATATGAGGCCGATCTGCCCAAGGCCGACGTGGAATATATCCTGGGTCTGCGGACTCACAATACCTGCAAAATTGAGCCAGATTATCTGGGATGACATTGATATGAGGGTGAAACCCATTAGTATGCCCCACCTGCGGGGATCAGCCTGAACCGATGTGATTTTTTCCAACTTAAATTTATGCTATTCCGTATTTTTTAAAGTTTTGAGAACCGGCGTATTGTATATGTTAAGGCAACACTAACCGGGAGAATAAGGAAGCCAACTGCAGATGATGATAATGCTACGTACATGGGGCAGGTAAAGATTAATACCTCAAGGTTGCTGATCACACAGGAGCTGTTGTAAATTGACTGACATCATGGGGAACTACGTGAATGGCGAATTTGTAGAGGATGGTAAGAAAACAAGGCTTGTGAGTCCTGCAGACGGGTCTGAGGTTGCAACTGTTGTGCTTGGCAGCAGGAAATCAGCCATAGAGGCAATAGATGCTGCCGATTCTGCATTCCATAAGATCTGGGTGAAGACATCCATACCAGAGAGGCAGCAGCTTCTTGCGAAGCTTGCTGAACTTGTGCAGGATAAGAGCTACGAATACGCCAGGATGGAATCCGCTAACACTGGCAAAACAATAAGGCAGAGCACCCTCATGGATATCCCTCTAGGCATATCGCATATAGAATATTTTTCAAGCACACAGGAATTCAGATTTTCCAGGGAAATCTCTCATCCAGAGTACCCAGACACAAAGGGCATAGTGCAGAACGCACCAATGGGAGTTGTTGGTGCAATTGCCCCGTGGAATGTACCGTTCCTCATGGCAGTCTGGAAAATTGCCCCTGCCATTCTTGCAGGAAATACCATTGTGCTGAAGCCTTCACACCACACCCCCGTAACTGCACTGATGCTTGCCAGGGACATTCAGGAGGCTGGCTTTCCGTCAGGTGTCATAAACATAGTTGCGGGTACCGGAACAGAGGTTGGCAACACTATCTGTACAGATGATCGCGTATCCATGATAAGTTTCACTGGGTCAACACAGACAGGAAGGAAAATAATGGGGATGGCCGCAGAGAACCTGAAGAAGGTTACGCTTGAACTGGGAGGAAAATCCCCAAACATAGTGCTTCCGGATGCGGACCTGGATCATGCAGCAAAGGGAATCCTCTTCGGCATATTCCTCAATTCAGGACAGCTGTGCGAATCCGGAAGCAGGTTGCTAGTGCATAGCAGCGTCAAGGATAAACTTCTCAGGAGTATGGAAAAACATCTGCAGAACATGAAGGCAGGGAATCCGCTTGACATGGAAACCGAGATCAGTGCCATAACCACCCCGGACCAGCTTAAGAAGATCACCAATCTTGTGGACGAGGGATCTTCACAGGGAGCTAATGTTGTATTCCAGAGGGATCTGGGGCACCAGGTTCCGGATAGTGGGCTGTTCTTTCCTCCTACCATACTTGACAACGTGACAGAAGCAATGACTGTTGCCAGGGAGGAGATCTTCGGTCCCGTACTGACAGTGACAGAATTCAGCGACACCGGCGAGGCAGTGAGAATAGCCAACTCCAGCAAGTACGGCCTCGCATCGGGACTCTGGACCAGGGATATGAAGGCTGCAAAGGAAATAGGGTCCCAGATAGAGGCTGGAACAGTCTGGATAAATGATTACCACCTGCTTTCCGCTGCTGCTCCACGGGGAGGATTCAAGAAGAGTGGAATAGGCCGTGAGCTGGGTCTGGAAGGCATCCTTGAATACACACAGACCAGGCACCTGTTCCTCAATGAACATGAGAGCGACTTTGACAGGGTTGCATATGGGCTCATCATTTCAGATGAATAATTCCATGATGCTCTGTCATCAGCGATAAAGTGAAATTGTCTGGCGAGAATGAGCCCCGTCAGATGAACATTTTCGGTATTTCCTCACTGGTGTTGATCATCAGGACCTTTGGCTCATTGCCTTCCCTGAGCCACTGCAGGCTTTCCAGTGCAGAATCAGCCACACGGGCGGGTATGCCGAATGCCTCTACTATGCTGGGAATATCCATCCTGGGCTGCAGGAAATCCCTGTCCTTCATGTCTGCATAATAGCTTTCCGCAAAGCTTCTCAGTATCATATACCCACCGTTGTTCAGAATTATCGTCTTCACGGGCAGGTTATACCTTCGTATGGTCCAAAGTGTCTGGAGGGTGTACATGAAAGCCCCGTCACCAAGAACAGCGAGAACCCTGTCGCCGGATATTGAAATACCTGCGGCAGCGGGAAGGGCCCAACCCAGCTGACCGGTCTTGGCAGTGAAATAGGATTGGGGTCTGTAACCCACCACATTCCTCAATATCTGTGAAGCAGATATGGATTCGTCAACTATGACATGGTCCTGGAATGTGCGCTTTATCATGGACATTACGTACAGGGGTTCCATTTTCCTTCTGGCCAGTGCCACTGCAGTCTTGGCAGTGTAGTCCACACTTCTGGAGTAATTTCCCTTCTTCTTCACGGATTTTGCTGCCTCCTTCAGGAAAAGTTTTGGATTCATAACATAACCTGTCCCAATTTTCCCAGATATGTCAGTGCCTATGCATATGATGTGTTTCCCCTGCAGCAGTGGAGAAGGTGTGTATGGATACAGCGTGATATCGCCACCAATAACAATGATAAGGTCATTTGCCGCAAGCCTCATATCAATGAGCGCAGCTGCTGGTGGAAGATCCCCAGCATACTGCGGGTCATCCGATGGATAACAGCCCCTGCTTGAAAGCGGCTCCCCATAAACGGGGCACCCGATCCTGTGGGCAAATTCCTGAGCTTCTCTGAAAGCCCCGTACAGATCGATCTCATACCCGAATACAATTGCTGGATTGGAAGATTCATTTATCTGATTAACTATGTCCTTCACTGCATCAACGTTTACATATTCCTGCCTGACTGGGCTGAAATCATCGAACGCCTCATCATGATCCTGATCCATGAAGTTCATTGGAAAGCTCAGGAAGACTGGCCCCATTGGAGGTGTGGTTGCAATCTGGTATGCCCGTTTCAGAGACCTGTATATATCAGCTGGATCCTTTATCTCGTACCTGTATTTCACAAGGCCGGATACTGTGCCCAGAAGGTCGCCTGATAGGATGGGTTCATAGAAGATATGCCTGTAATCCTGCTGCCCTGCGGTCACTATGACTGGAGAACGGTTATGGTAAGCTGTGTGGAGGAAAGCCATTGAATTGCCAAGCCCGGGCATTGTGTGCAGATTGCATATGGTCGGTGATCCGGATATCTGTGCCAGGCCGTCAGCCATGCCCAGAGATATTGAATCATGCACTGTAAGATAGTAATTCTTTATGCCCCTGAGCATTGGTATCTCAGTGGTGCCCGGGTTACCGAAGAGCCGCTTGAGCCCAAGTTTTTCAAGACTCTGCGAGAAGATTTCATAGCCCTTCATCAGATCACCCTGTTGATTGGATCCACGCCCTGCAGGAACCTGATCACATTGGCTACGGTCTCCTCTATGAACCGGCCCTGGCTCTCTATTGTCACTCCAGCGATGTGAGGGCTGAACAGTGCGCTATCCATCCTGAACAGATCTGATGAGAAGTCAGGTGGCTCCTTATCATAGACATCAATGCCTGCCTTAATCCTGCCTTCCTTCAGGGCCCTTATAAGATCTGGAGTGTTTACAACCTCAGCCCGGGAGGTGTTGATGAATATGCATCCCTGTTTCATGGCCTCAAACTGCTTCCTGGAGATCATCTTCCTCGTGTCATCAGTCAGGGGCACATGCAGCGAGATTATGTCAGCCGAAGAAATGAGTTCATCCAGTGGAACGTATATAACCCCAAGATCATCCTCTGATTTTTCCGGCAGCCTTTTTGCATCGTAATATATGACACCGGCACCCATGACCACAAGTCTCTCCACAAGCCTCTTTCCAATCGCCCCCATTCCTATGATTCCGAATATTTTACCCTTCAGATCACGGGAGGCGGTGAGCAGGGGCCAGTTGCCGTTCCTTATCTCTGAATCAAGAAATTTGAAGTCCTTCAGGAAATAGAGAGCCATTCCAATGACATGCTCGGCTACGCTTTCCTTGTTGGAGGTGGGAGAATTGCACAGGATAATGTTCCTCTTCTTAACCTCGTCCAGATCAACGTTGTCGTATCCTGTGCTTGCAATCTGCAGGAATTTCAGTGAAGGAAACTTATCCAGTTCTTCCTTTCCAATGTGCGTGAATGTTGTTGCAATGAGTACGTCGCTCTTATCGCCTGTGAAGTCAAGGTCAGTCCTGATCTCAATCCCTGGCAGTATGCTTGACGCAGTTTTCCTGATATCCTCTATGGGGAGGAATGGCGGCAGAATAGCTGTCACTTTCATGCATATACGATCTGTGGAAACTACTTAATCATGTTCTTGGGCAGTCCGGACCTCCCTGAGATACAGATTCAGCAGGATGCTATTCGGGAAGGTTTCCCGCCGCACAACCGACACGCAGACCCCATCTTATGATGATGACCTCGCATCAGTTTTTCCTGCATGCAGGAATACCGCAATGCTGAGTACTACCAGTGTTATGATGGACAGATAGGATACGATCCCTGTCATGAAGGCAAGATTGTTCTGGCCGCTTGCTTCATACAGGATCGCAATGTATGCAATGGAAACTATCCCTGCTACTGCCGATATGGCAGGTTCCACGATTTTCCGCGCCCGAGATATTGGGAAGAAAG
>JAJZZZ010000140.1 GCA_021797265.1 Thermoplasmata archaeon | reverse complement strand
GAACGAGAGTATCTCCTCCTGATACATGTTCAGGCTGGAATACTGTTTTATCAGCATGCCTTCAGGGCCTGTAAGCTTGCAGTCAACAGTTGTTCCGAAAAGCCCAGATGCCACAACAGTATTTCCCGTCCCCGATATGACCAGATCATTTCTGGGATTTTTCATTGATCTGGAGGAAACAATGCTGGCAATGGTCCCATTGTAGTCTGCAAGGAGGGCAAATGTATCTTCCACAACGGAATCATCTGGCTTCTTCATGCAGGAAACTGTCTGAGGGTGTCTTCCAAGGATGAAATTTACCGTATCGATAACGTGGACACCGGTACCCATCACTGAACCGCCGCCTACCTTTGATGGGTCATCCCACCATTCCCTGTCCGGGTCCTTTGCCCGGTTCACGGATAAGCCTCCCCAGATGCCTGAAACATATGTGATCTGGCCAAGGGAACTGTTCTGCACCATCTCCCGGAGCTCCTGCACAGCCGGGTGGAAACGCATATGAAATCCAACAGAAAGGGTCAGTTTTTTCTCCTTTGCCATAGAGACAAGTTTTTCAGCATCTTCTGATGAAAGAGTCATCTGTTTCTCAAGAAGAACATTTTTTCCCTTTTCAAGGGACATCTTCGCATGCTCAAAGTGAAGGAAATTGGGGGAGGAGATGTATACAGATTCAAAGTCGCCTTTCCTGAAAAGGCTTTCAAGGTTGGTGAATGGTTCTGAACCGTATTTTTCTGACTCTTTTGATGCCTTCTCATGATTTCTGCTGTAAATGGCGCTGATAGTGTTTCCTGATGAGGCAATGGCAGGCATTACTCTGTTTATGGCATGGCTTCCGAGCCCAATAATTGCGAATTTCATGATATCATCCATGTGTTCTCGGTTCTAATGCTTTTTCATTTCTCAAGGAACTGGGGCATCATTCATTTGCCTGGTTTTCCACATATGCAGTTCCCATATTCATTCTAACCAGGAGGTCCGGGTCAGGAATGGAATATCCGTGGGATACGATCATTATATCAACTTGGTTCTTCTTTGAGAAATCCCTGAGGAAATCCAGCACATCCTTTCCAGCTGATATGTTTGAAAGGACTTCATCAAGAAGTATGACCTCTCTACCCGAGAGAAGTGCAGTGGCTATTGTCACCCGCATCCTCTGGCCCTGGCTTAGCTGTGACATTTTTCTGTTGAATGGTATCTGGAGGCCTTCAGCAATATCTTCGACAGCGGTACTGTCAAACTTTGCTCTATCCATCACATAAACAATATGCCTGTCAGAAGTCATGGATATGAAGTAGGAATTCTGTGATGCATATACGATTGATCTCCGGTCCGGTGGTTCCTGAGAAACGTCCCTTCCATTGACAAGAACTCTTGAACTCCTGCAACTTGCAAGCCCGGCAATGCATCGCATAAGGAACGTCTTTCCGGAGCCGTTTTCTCCGATCACATTTATAATACCCTGTCCGCTGAACCTGGCATTTAGCCTGAAATCCCCTGCCTCTGTTTCTATATGGACGGAAACTGTCATGCATGCATCACATTTTCTGTTCTGGCTCTTCCTCTGCTCAGGAACTTCACTGCTATTAGAACTGCCACAGATATGACTATGAGTATGGCAGAGGCAGTTATTGCAGGCCCGGGCCCATAATATCCGTAATACTGGTAAATCAGGACTGAGGCCGTTTCAGTTCCATTGAAGAACCCTCCGGAGACGTAGAATACAAGTATTGCGACAGATCCAAACTCGCTTATTGCCCTGCTCATGGATGTCAGAGATGCGGATAAAAGGCCCCTTGCATTGGAGGGAATCAGAAGACCGTACAGTATGGATGATCTCCCTTTCCCAAGCGTTGATGCGAAATCTTCGGGTTCCCTGTTAAGAGAGGAAAAAAGGGACTGGGCTGATCTTATGTATATGGGGGCGGATATGAAAGAAAGAACAAGCACTAGCCCAAGGATTGAATCGTAAAAACCCAACCCATGTTCTGCCAGGAACCTTCCGAAAGGTGTTATTGGGCTTCCAAGTATCAGAAATGCAATTCCAACTATGGGGTGGGGAATTGAGGCAGGTATATCAGAAATTGCCTCAGCCATACGGCCGGAACTCCGTGATAGAACATAGGAAAGAGGAGTGAACACGAGGAATACGAGAATTGCAGAAAGTGAGGCCGAAAAAAAGGTCAGTGCAATGGAATGGAAGACGGCAGGTGAATAACCCTGAGGGTTTCGGTAAACCACAAATCCAAAATATAGGACAAGAGAAATTGGGAGCAATATGAGGATAAGTGAAATCACCGACCAGATCGCTATCCCGTCTTTCCTGAATCCTTCAGCTTTTATCAGATAGGTCCACCTTCTGTCAGTTCTCCATTTCCAATCATATTATAAATGAACTGGGGAGGCTTTGTGGAGTTAAAGAGAATGCCATGGGTGAGAGGCTTCAGCCCGTAGGCTGAAAGTAATGTGCTGTGATTTATAACGAAACTGGTGAAATTCTCTGCGATTTGAGAATATGGCTCTCCAGCAGGATCAGAGATGAAAAGATATATGGGTTTTCCTGTGAAGACAGTTCCAGAATAGTTCAGGGAGAATTGTGAATAAAATGATGCCAGGCTGGAATTCCCAAGCCCAGTATAACTGGAAAGATTGATATAATCAAGGCCCTTTGCAATTGCAGCAGACTTGTATATGAAAAGGAACTGTATATCTCCACTTACCAGCGGGGAGACAAGTTCAGCAGCACTTGAGGCTGTTCTGTTTCCTTTGTTGGATATCAGCCGATTCATGTAATAGGACTGATTATTGGCAAAGAGTTTTCCAGCTATCTCCAGGCTTATCCAGGCTCTGTATCCTGCCGGATCGGAAAGGGGATCTGATATTCCTACCTTTACCAATCCTGAGGTTAGCAATTTGTATCCCTCATTAAGGAGGGTTGTGTTGTTACTGGCATATCCTGTTTTCAGATCAGAAACTATGCTGTTTTCAGCCGGTGTTGATACGGAATGGGGTGCGTAGGCAAGTGCCATATGATCAGAGGCAAACGCAACAGCCCAGCCGGAATAGTGTGAACCAAGATAGCTCTGGTTGTATGAGGACAGTGAGACACTGATAAAGTTGGTAGATCTCTCACCCTGGCCTATTTCCCTTGCCATATCAAATGAACCCCCGGATTTGACTGGAAGATACTGTGTCCCGGAACTGTTCCGAAATGCGCTCAGAAGTGTATTGCTCTCCTGAAGGTAAGCATCCGCAGAGAAAACAGATATCTCACCCTTTGGCTTTGCGGATGTGGCCAGATGTATGCCAATTCCTATAG
>JAJZZZ010000139.1 GCA_021797265.1 Thermoplasmata archaeon | reverse complement strand
TGAGGTTTCCAGTAACTGAAAAAGTATTGCAGGAAGTGGAAGAGCTAGAGAAGAAGAGCCTGACAGAGATGGAACAGTCCTTTGAGAAATATGGAAATGATATAGCAGCTTTCATAATGGAGCCTATTCAGGGAGAAGGCGGAGACAACCATTTCAGAAATGAATATTTCAAGGGTGTTGCTAAGCTTGTCAGGGAAAATGACTCGCTTCTCATTTTTGATGAAGTACAGTCCGGAATGGGAGTCACAGGCAAGTGGTGGGCACACCAGCATTTCGACGTAAAGCCTGACATTCTGGTCTTTGGAAAGAAATCACAGGTTTGCGGTATAATGGTTGGAAGCAAGATAGACGAAGTCGAGGACAATGTATTCAAGGTTTCAAGCAGAATAAATTCAACTTGGGGAGGCAACCTGGTTGACATGGTCAGATCAAAGAAATTCATTGAAATCGTCAAGGAGGAGTCACTGATTAAGAATGCTGAAAAGATCGGGAAGGTACTTGTGGATGAACTCAATAACCTCAGCAGTGAGTTCCCTGATCTGGTTTCAAACCCAAGAGGAAGAGGGCTTATGGATGCTTTTGACCTCAAGAGTGAGAAATACAGGGACGAGTTCTTCGACAGGATGTTCTCGAAAGGAGTTTTGCTTCTCAAGGCAGGAGAGCTAACAATAAGACTGAGGCCTGCACTGATCCTCTCTGAAGAGGATGTCAAGGAATTCATTGGCAAGGCAAGGGAAGTCCTGAAAGAAATGAGATGAGGGCAGTATTAATACTGCTTTTTCCATTATTAAAGTAAATCTGGTACCAGCCGTTTAAATCATTCCTGAATATTTTTACCTCATTAATTGCCTTCAAAAATTGAAAATTCCCAATGAACTTGTTATGAAAAAATTTGAGTCTTTCAGTTCTTTATTATATCTCTCCAGCCAGGTCAAAATTGACTATTGTAATGAAATTACAGTAACCTGAGATATTATCCTCCATTTCTAAGGGGCCAGAAGATCCATTGCCTGTATTCTTATAAGTGCCAATAATGAAACTACATTATTTCCTTCAATGGTAAGTTTATGCTATAATTCAGCTGATTTCCCTTAGCCTGTTTACTCTTGACCTCAGGAACAAAATGATGTCGGTAGTGGAACTTCAAAATTATGAGGAAAGAAAGACCTCATGAATTGCTATTACGTTTTCTCCTGCGAAAGCCTCCTTGGGAAGCGTGTCACCAGAGTGGGCTTTTTTGAACGCATCACTGTTCATCCATTTCTGGAAGTGCTCCATTGATTCCCAGTGTGTCATAACTACATACTCATCTCCTTTGACAGGTCTTAGAACTTCATTTCTGACGAATCCGGGTGTCTTGTCAAGATGGCTTTCCCTTTCTGTAAATAATTTTTCAAATTTTTCTCTGAACTCCTTTTTTACAGGTATCCTGTTTTCTACTACGATCATATATTGATAAGGGCAATTTGTCATAAATAATTATTCAATAGGTTATCCCTAGAATAAATATCATTGTATGATGGCCTGGTAAGAGCGGAGTGTTTGTATCCTTTCACATAATTAATGAATTCGCACCAATCCTCCTGAAAACAGGACCTGATTGAACCTTTAAATGGGCTTGGCCGGATTTGAACCGGCGGCCTTCGCTGTGTGAGAGCGATGTCATAACCGCTAGACCACAAGCCCTCCTCTCAGGTAAGGTTCTATATGTAATATTTCTTTCTCCTCAATTCACTTGAAAATCAGTTCCACCTTTCTATCCAGTCCTGCATCTCCCTGATTATTGCAATGAGCTCCCATCCCTTTGCAGAAAGACTATAAAAAACACTGGGTGGGCTGGAAGATGTTACTGTCCTCTGCACAATACCCTCAGATTCGAGTTTTTTCAGTTCCTCGGAAAGGCTGAATGGGCTGATGTCCACCAGGGATCTCCGTATATCATTGTATCTTCTTGGGCTTGACTCGGATAGAATTCTGAGTATTTTCACTGTCCATTTTCTGAATATTCTCTCCGGGTCTTTCTGCTCAGACAGAACTGCGACCTGATCATTTTTTCCATACTTGGTCAACTTATCCTCACCAGGTTCACTTAAAATAACTTTCTGGTATATTAATTTGATACCAATACACTCACATGAACCCATCAGATGAAAAGGGTTCAGGAGGTAATAGATTGACAGAACTGGAGAATCTTCAGAATAATATAGAGGAAGCAGTAAAAGAACTGAGAAATTCGGTTGTAAGAATAAATTCAAGTGGATTCAGAAGTCCATATGGATATGGTTTGCAGCCGGTAAAAGGCAGTGGTTCAGGCATCATTTACACCAGTGATGGATATATAGTGACCAATAACCACGTTCTGGAGGGGGCAGAAGATGTGGAAGTTATCCTTCCGGATGGAACTTCGGCGGATGGCCAGGTTGTTGGAGGGGACCCACAGACTGATATTGCGCTTTTGAAGGTTCAGAAGAGTGGACTGAAGGCAGCAGAGCTTCTGAATTCAGATGAGGTAAAACCTGGCCAGCTAGCACTGGCAATGGGCAACTCTTTCGGCCTTCCGGGAGAACCTACAGTTTCTTTGGGATTGGTGGGTGCAGTAGGAAGGCCAATGCCATGGGCGGATTTCATCTTTGAAGGGCTCATTCAGACGGATGCAGCTATAAACCCGGGAAACAGTGGCGGCCCCCTGTCTGATATTCATGGCCATGTAATGGGGATAAACACTGCCATCATACCTTTCGCTCAGGGGATGGGCTTTGCGATACCCTCAAACACAGTCAAGAGGGTGGTAGAGGAACTCATAAAGGATGGCCGCGTGGTCAGGCCCCAGATAGGAATATCTGGCATAACTCTGGATAATGAAACTGCCTCCAGGTACGGTATAAGGGCTTCAGAGGGCGTTCTTGTAGTGAGGGTGAACCACGGGAGCCCAGCGGATAATGCCGGACTGGAGGAGGGTGATGTGATAAAGGAGTTTGACGGTAACAGAATAAGGGGCATGAAGGACCTTCTTGCATCTATTTCTGCAGGGAAGCTTGGTGAAAGGAAAAGTCTTGTAATTCAGAGAAGAGGAAGGGAATATGTTACAAGCGTAAGGCTCATGGATTCACATATACCCATCAGACCTAGAATCAGTCCGGGCCGATGATCCTGAAACACATGGGGAATTGGTATAATTTTGCCGTTTCCCCATTGGAATATTTTTTATTGCAGATTTCAATTAGTGTGATGTCCTGGTGAAAAGTATGTGTGATCCGTGATCGCATATGACGACACGGGACTAAAGCTCGTTTAGTCATGGGCTCCGGGTGAAGCA
>JAJZZZ010000138.1 GCA_021797265.1 Thermoplasmata archaeon | reverse complement strand
AGCTGGTTTCCAAGAGAGATCAGTGTGCTATTCAGATGTTCCAGGGAATCAGGCGGGCAGGAAGCCACAAGTTCATCGAGAACATAGGTTGTCAGGGACTCGAACCTTGAAAAAAGGTCCAGGCTTTTCTGTGTAAGAACCATGTCTATTCTCCTCCGGTCTTCTGTGTCGTGTTCCCTCTTTACAAAGCCCTCTCTTTCAAGCGTGTTCATTATGCCTGTAATGGTGGGCTTGCTTACACCCATGAAATCAGCCAGTGTGGAGAGGTCCTTCGGCCTGTTGTAATACAGAAACCTTAGGGTAAAGAGCTGTGGTATGGCAAGACCCTCTTCCCTGATGAACTTCATCTGAAGGAAGATCCACTGGTGGAAGAAATTCCTGAAACTCCCTTTGACGGAATCTGCAATGTCTTTATTTTTTGGGGTTGCAGGTCTTTCCGTTTTCTGGTCGCCGCTTTTCACTTCGGGTAATTAGTTAGGCATACTTAAACATTAGCAAATGCTAACTAATTTATGGTCCTCACATATTATTTCAGAAACCGGAGAAGATGGTTTTCAGGGCATCATCAACGGGAATATAGGTGCTGATTTCAGCAAATTGTATGGAGGTATCCGGCTTTTGATATCCGAACCGATTGAACCAGACAGGCTTAATTCCAGACTGGTAAGCACCCGCAACATCTTCCTCAAACGAATTCCCCACCATAACTGCACTGTTTGGAGCACAACCGAACTCTCTCAGAACAGTGCTGAAAATCTCCCTGTCGGGCTTGGTTAGACCGGTTTCTTCCGGAGTAAGCATGAAATCATAAAGTTCACTTAATCCTGCTTTTTCCAGTTTTGCCTTCTGGTTTTTTGATACGTTGTTTGTGAGAAGCGCAATTGGGATCTTCAAGTATTTTACAGTTCTTAGAAGCTCGTCCGCTCCATCTACCGCTGAAATGTGGCCGTCGTAAGTTTCACCGTATAAGGCTGCTGCTTTAATGGCGACATCATGTAGCCCGCCATGGCCAGTCTTTTCCAGTATACTGCCAAATCTCTGGATTCTGTTAGCCTCAATGGATGACTTGCCATTTATGACATCTTTCCAAAGCCTGGAAAAATCGCTGGCCCAGAGGTTACTTAATTCCTGGAATTTAAGATTGGAGAATTCCACAACGTGTGTTCTGACTTCTTCAAGTGCTATGCGGGAGGCTTTTTCGTGGTCAATAATGGTGCCGTCAATGTCGAAAATGGCAAGATTAGGGTGCCTCAAGATATTGCAATGGTAACCTCTGTTATCTGTGTTTTCATTACCCGGGGAATACAACAAGTTTTGGCTGGCAGGAAGCCAAAGTGTTTATTAAGCGTTGAGCAACTTCATGACTATGGAATACAAGCTTTTTGGTAAAACGGGAATAAAGGTGTCAGAATTATGCCTGGGCACCATGACTTTTGGCAGGCACACCTCCAGAGAAGATGCCTTTTCCATTATGGACAGATTCGCTGAGCAAGGCGGTAATTTCATGGATACAGCCAATGTCTATAATTCTGGCGTATCAGAAGAGATACTCGGGGAATGGCTCAAAGGGCAACAAAGGGATGATTTCTTCATTGCCACAAAAGTGCGGTTTCCCATGGGGCAGAGCCCCAATGCAGCAGGCCTCACTAGAAATCACATTCTCCAGTCAGTGAGAGACAGCCTCAAGAGGCTTGGCACCGAGTATATTGATCTCCTGCAGGTTCATGCCTGGGACCCGTTGACTCCTGTTAGGGATACCATGAGGGTGCTGAACAATTTGGTGGAAAGTGGCCTGGTGAGGTACATAGGCGCAAGCAACTTCAGGGCATGGCAGCTGGCGCTATCCATCCATGAAAGCAGGATAGGAGGTCTGGAGGAATTCACAAGCCTGCAGCCGCAATATAATCTGCTGACCAGAGCCACAGAATTCGAATTGATGCCACTGTGCATTTCAGAAAATATTGCTGTGATCCCATGGAGCCCTTTGAAGGGCGGCCTTCTCACGGGAAAATATAACAGGGGGAAAACTGGAAGCACTGATGAAACAAGGATATGGGAAAATGTAAAGAAAGGAAGGGGCGCACCATGGGAGAAGAATGAAGATTATGTGTGGGCAGTAGTAGACGCCTTGAAGAAAGTTTCCGGGGAAACAGGGAAGACACCTTCACAGGTGGCATTAAACTGGGTCATGTCGAAGAAAGGCGTTACATCACCCATCATAGGTGTAAGGAATATTTCGCAACTTGAAGATAACCTTGGCGCCACAGGCTGGAAACTATCAGGCGAACATATGGGCATCCTTGACGAGGCAAGCCAGCTTTTTGTCTCATATCCTTACGATGAGGCATCGGAAGAGCAGCAGCAGTCAGGCAGAATAAATTAATTGGACTGTTTCACAGATCAACTTCTATGAAACCATTCTCCTCTTTTATGCTGTAAGTCTTCAGCCCTAATTTTTCCATAGGTGCATTGGGTGCAACAAATGGGGGTGCTACCATTTTTCCAGTATCCAGTTCAAATTTTGCATCGTGGCACAGGCATCTGACTTTGAGTTCCGATGGTTCCAGATCACCCAGTATGCATTTTGCGTGAGAGCAGACCCCGTTCATTGCATACAGTTTGCCATTGACTTTCGACAGGAACACTACTTCTTCCCCAAGCTTTACGCTTGCGCCGCCAGCCTTTTCCAGTGCCTTAACAGAAATTGTCTTGTGCCAGACCATGACTGACTAATGCGTCATAGAAAAAAACCTTTGCCGGTTATTGTAATATTATACTTCAAACTTGAAATGGCACTCCTTTTTCAGATTTATTGCAGGACTGCAAAATTTTTTACCCCCACTCTTGTAAAGTCTATGTGACTGGACAGCGAATCAGTATTCCATCCTCCCCGCGACTCAATGCAGCCTTCTGGCTTGTAACTTTTGCAATCTTTTCCCTGTTATCATATCTGCTGGAAGGCTACCACTGGCAGGAGGCCCTCTTATCAGGGGTTGTAGTAGCCTCAGTTTACGTAGGAAGCCGCGTAATGATAGTAGTTGTTCTTAGGCATAAAGAAATAAATAAGGTGCAGAAGCAGGGAAAAGAGTCTCCTTGAGGAGATTCTGATGAGAACCCAAAATATTTATTCTCTCATGTAAATTTGTTATTTGGAAATGAAATTTCTGTTGTACGACAGGCATTACACCCCAAGGAAAGCCGTTTTGCACTGGGTCTCAGCATTTCTTGCCTTTGGGCCAATCCCCATTCTTCTCCATTTCTTTACCGTAGAATACGACTTATTTCAGGGAGTTTTTGTTGGTTCATTCGTTGTGGCTGT
>JAJZZZ010000137.1 GCA_021797265.1 Thermoplasmata archaeon | reverse complement strand
CGTAAAAACGAGAAGAACCATTACTGTGGACGCAGCCCTTTATGGCGGCCTTATTCTGGTTTTCTTCGCAATCCTTGGCTCGTACATTCTCTATTTCTTCGGAATATCCATTGAAGCGCTGGAGATAGCAGGAGGCATCATTCTCCTGATAATGGGTATTGAAATGGTGAGGGAGGGCGACAGACCAAAGTCCATGGGCGGAGGCCAGACAGACCCGGATCTGGGAATAGTTCCCTTCGCAACCCCATTTATCGCGGGCCCAGGTGCAATATCCCTAGTCATAATTTTGATCAAAGGAAGCTTCCTGACCAATTACATCACCGATATCTTCACCCTTGCTTCCATTATTATGGTTATGCTGATCATCTATGTCTTCTTCATCTATTCAGCCAAGATTACGAGGATAATGGGGGAAAAGGCCCTGAAGGCTCTGACCAGGATATTCGGGCTTCTTGTTGCAGGATTTGCAATTCAGTACTTTATCAATGCAATTATTGCACTTGGTGTTGCAATACCGTAATCACGGGGACATGGTCCTGACCACTTCATCCACTGTCTGGTAGAATTCATCGCTTCTTGTATTCCTTGGCCGCTCCAGCGTTATGGGATGCTCGTCGATGACCGTGCTTGGCCTCCTGCTCAGTATAACGATCTTGTCGCTCAGTTGAACCGCTTCATCAACGTTGTGCGTGACAAGAAGCACTGCATGGGGTGGTTTGTCCGGTGGAAGCCACAGGTCCAGCAATTCCTCCCTGAGTGCCTGGGCTGAAAAGACATCAAGGCCAGCAAAAGGCTCGTCAAGCAACAGCAATTCAGGAGAAGTGGATATTGCCCTTGCGATGGATACCCTCTGCTTCATCCCGCCGGAAAGTTCCCTTGGATAAGCACCCTCAAAACCGTCAATTCCCACCATCTTGATGTATTTGAGGGCAGTCTCTTTCCTCATTTCCCTGTCACGCATAATGGGCTCCAGGACGATCTCCACATTCTTCTGCACATCAAGCCACGGGAAGAGAGCCGGATTCTGGAAGACCACGGATACCCTGCTGTTGTCCTCACCAATGGGTGCTCCACCCATAAGCACGGTTCCGGACGTGGGGTTGATCAGGCCGAGCACCATTTTAAGTATAGTCGACTTGCCGCAGCCTGAAGGACCAATGAGCGAAACAAATTCATTCTTGTGAATGTTGAATGAAACGTCCTGAATTGAAATAAGCTTGCTCTTGCCTGTGGAATATTCCATATGGACATTTTTCACAGACAGTAGCTCTTCCATGGTTCTGGTATCATGATTATATATAGGTATATTTCTTGCGCCACGGCTCCGTTGCAATACCCGAAATGAGAAAAATTGTGCGATTCCCCGTAAAAAAAGGGCCCCGTTGAAGGGGCTTTGGGAACGCCCTTTAAAACTCGAATTCCTGTCCGTTCATTGGAAGGATTACTTCATAGTCCGGGAGGGCCTCAATCAGTTTTTCCCTCTGTTCTCCATGGCAGAGTATTACCCTCTGGGGATCCACCTGCTTTATGAATGAAACAAGGTCATCGTGGCCGGCGTGGGCGGACATATCAAAGAATTCCAGCTGCATGCTTGGCTTTACCGGTGCACCGGCTATGTTCAGGATACCCGTCTCAATGAGGCTTCTTCCGTTTGTACCCTCAACCTGGTATCCAGTAAGAAAGATGGCACTCTTGGGATCGTCGGCAAGTTCCTGCACGTATCTGAGAACGGGGCCACCATCCATCATTCCTGAAGTGGTCACAATGACGTCGTTCTCTTCAAGTGCCGCGCCCCTCATTCTGTTGTTCCTGATCTGCCTTGCTTTGCCAACAGCCCTCTTGAGTTCAGACCTTGACCTCAGAAAACCTCCTGGAGTGTCCAGGTAGATATTTGTGATGGTGTTTCCCATTCCATCAGATGCCACCTTCAGGTCCATGGTTGCAAGAATCATCAGGAGTTCCTGGGATCTTCCCATGGCAAATGCAGGAAGGATAACCTTCCCTCCGTTGTCAACCACTTCTCTTACCCTTTCCCTGAATCTGTTGACAACCTGCTGCCTATCCTCGTGCAACTTGCCCGCATATGTGGATTCAATTATGAGATTCTCTGCCTTGACCGGTTTGGCTCCATTGAGCAGGTAAGTGTCTCCAGTGTATAGATCACCGGTTACCAGAAGATCCATGTTATTCTCGAATTTCCACATGGATGAGCCCGGGATATGCCCCGCTGAGTATGGTGTAGCGATCATTTCCCCAACCTGCGAGGAATCGCCGTACCTTGAAGTGAGGACCATTTCGTAGAGCGTGTTGATGTCATCCCTTGCGAATCTCTTTGGGTATCCCTCAATATCCATGATCTTGATTGAATCCTCCAGCATAGGCCTCATGCTGCTTGCTGTAAGGGTGGTTGCATACAGGTCCGGCCTGTGGGACTGGTAACACATTGGAAGGCCTCCAATGTGGTCAAGATGTGCGTGTGTGACAAATATCCCCTCAACTTTCTCATACGGGAGTGGGTATTCTGGAGGTTTTTCCGGAATTACACCGTAATCCACCATTATGTTCGTGTTGCTTTCGTGTATCTTTATTGCAAGTCTGCCGACTTCCTCGGCTCCGCCTAAAAATTTGACTTTCATTCTATTTCCTCATGCTTTTGCGTCATTGAGCCTGTCTTTGCAGTGGCATGCTCTCTCCCTGCTGATTTTGGGAAGAACATTCCTGATGAGCTCAGTTACCTTTTCCTCATTTTCCTTCATGGTCTTGAAAACTTCTGCAGCTTCCACGGGCTTGTCTGCCCAGACATCGTAATCTGTTACGGTTGCGATGACTGAGTAGCACATGGATTTTTCGTCCGCAAGGTTGACCTCTGGAACCAGTGTCATGCCGATGATGTCTGCATACTGCCTGAACATCATTGACTCAGCCCTTGTGGAAAATCTCGGACCCTCCACCGTAACATATGTGCCTCCAAGGTGGACGTCTTCAGTAATCTTAGATGCCACATCATGGAGTTCCTTATTGATGTGGGGGCAGAACGGGTCTGCTGCAGAAATATGATAAACTTCCGGCCCGTCGTAAAAGGTAAGTTCCCTTCTTCTCGTGTTGTCGACGAACTGATCCGGTATAACAATGGTTCCGGGCGCAAGATTTTCTTTCAGGGAACCGACAGCATTGACTGCCAGGACCCTCTTTACACCAATGCTGTCAAGAGCCCATATATTGGCCCTATAGTTCACTTTGTGCGGAGGTATTGTGTGTTTCTTCCCATGCCTCGGCAGGAATGCCACTTCAACATTGTTGATCTTTCCAACTTCAATAACTCCAGATGGTTTGCCAAATGGTG
>JAJZZZ010000019.1 GCA_021797265.1 Thermoplasmata archaeon | reverse complement strand
AGCGGGTCCGAGGGGGTTCGAACCCCCGACCTATGGATTAAGAGTCCATCGCTCTACCTGACTAAGCTACGGACCCGGGATGTAGGAATACCCAATACAAATTTATAACTTATTGTCTGGTGAAATGAAAATGTTGTGAACATTTAAATATGCTCTTGGGTTAACGGTACACTTCAACCATACACTATGGGCAATGCTATATGGCAACCCAGTAGATGAATCAATCTTTTGATCTCATCAGACAGTGTAACGGTCAATGGTGAATTCGAATGGCAACGCCACATCACCCCAGACGGGGATCAATGGGATATTACCCTAGGGTAAGAGCAAAGAAACTGCAAGGTGACATAAGGAGCTGGCCCGAGACTGAAGGCAATCCAAAACTTCAGGCCTTCGCAGGCTACAAGGTAGGAATGACTCATGTCGAGGTTGTAGACTATCGTAAATCCAGTGTCACTGCCGGACAGAACATAATGATGCCAGTAACAGTTGTAGAGGTTCCGCCTCTTTCTGTTGTAGGAATAAGATATTATGAAGAATCAGAAGAGGGTTTGTTCATATCAGGGGAGAAATGGACAAAGGAAACAGACAAGAATCTTCAAAGGAGATTGCCTCCAAGGAAGAAAGATCCATCCTCTCCGGAAGTGACGAATGTTTCTGATGTAAGGCTTATAGTCCATACAAACCCATCCAAAATTACCGGAGTGCCCTCTAAATCTCCTGAAATTTTTGAGATAAGAATAGGCGGTTCAGATCTTTCAGCAAAGATGAAATATGCTGAGGAAAAACTTGGAAAGGAGATCAGTTTTTCCGACTTCAGTGCTGCCGGTAATTTTGTAGATGTAATAGGAGTGACCAAGGGGAAAGGTTTCCAGGGTCATGTTAAGAGATTCGGCGTTAAGTTACTTCCGAAGAAGAACAGGAAACACAGGAGAATGATAGGTACTCTGGGACCATGGCATCCTGACTGGGTCAGAAATACTGTACCTCAGGCTGGTCAGGTGGGAACACACCAGCGCACAGTACATAATATCCGTGTAATAAGGTTTGCAAAGAATGAGAACGAAATGGACGTTAATGTAAAGGGAGGATACCCAGGTTATGGTCTGGTCAGGACAGATTACGTCCTTCTTCATGGATCTATTCCTGGGCCAAACAAGAGGCTTATAAAGCTGAGAGAGCCAGCAAGACAGAAGACTCCTGCAGTCAGCAACCTCAGCGTCTCATATGTTTCCAGGGAATCTAAACAGGGTGATTAAACGTGAAAGTTAATGTATATTCAAAAAGCGGAGAGAAGAAAGGGGAGGTTGACCTTCCACCTGTATTCTCCTTTACGCCCAGAGTTGATCTTGTGAGAAAGGCATTCAATGCAATTTCACTCTCACTTAGGCAACCATATGGTTCAAGCCCCACAGCAGGAATGAGAAGAGTGGGTCACAATGCTGGACCAGGACATGGTACCGCAAGGATCCCCAGAACATCTGGGTCATCAACTGCAGTACTTCTGGCAAACTTTGTCAAGGGTAAAAGTGCACATTCCCCAAGGACCGAGAAAGTCCTCTTTAAAGGAATCAACAGAAAGGAGAGAAAGATGGCAAAGTTCAGTTCTATTGCACTCACATCCAGCAAGGAAGCTGTCAAGGCAAGAGGTCACAGGATTCCTGAAGAAATCACTCTTCCCGTGGTTGTTGAGGATGCCATAGAATCAATAAGGAGGACAAAAGACGCTGTTGAGTTCCTTGAATCCATTGGGCTTTATGATGATGTCCAGAGGGCAAAAGATGGAACAAAGGTCAGAGCAGGACGCGGAAAGATGAGGGGGAGGAGATACAGAACCCCGAAGAGTGTACTGATCGTTGGAAACAATTATGATAATCTCCGGGCTTTTAAATCTCTGCCTGGAGTTGATATTGCAACCTATTCAAGCATGAGCATAAGGAAGCTTGCTCCAGGAGGAGTTGCGGGAAGGCTGACCATTTTCACAGAATCCTCACTGAAACAACTGGATGGTGAGAAGCAGTGACAACAGATCTGATAATTAGACCGATAGCCACAGAAAAGACCATGCTGCAGATGGAAAGAGAGAACAAACTCTCGTTCTATGTTGACAGAAGATCAAGAAGAGATGAGATTAAGAAGGAAGTGGAAGAGAGGTTTGCAGTCAAGGTACTTTCCGTGAACATTGCCATAACAAAAAGGGGAAAAAAGGCAGTTGTAACACTTTCCTCTGAATTCTCTGCAGATGAGATAGGGGGAAGAATAGGAATATTCTGAGGTGAATTAATGGGAAAGCATATTGTAGCACAGAGAAGAGGAAAGGGAGGGCTTGTTTATAGGAGTCCCAGTCACAGGCATCTCGGAGAGATAAAACTAGCTGATGAAGGCTCATACAAGGTTAAACAGTTGATACATGCACCTGGAAGGAACACTCCAATCATAGTGCTTAACAGAACAGACGGTGAAAGAAGACTTCAACTTGCATTTTCAGGAGCCTATGTTGGTCAGGAGCTTACTTCTGGAGAGGGTGCAGCTCCGGAAATAGGAAACACTCTGGCACTGGGGAGAATTCCTGACGGATCTTACGTTCATAACATTGAGAGTATGCCGGGAGATGGAGGGAAGTTTTGCAGAACCGGAGGAAGCAGTTCACTTGTGGTAAGCCATGGTCTTACTGTATCAGTGAGACTACCCTCTGGAAAGATGAAGCAGTTCAACCCTATGTGCAAAGCAACTATTGGTTTTCTTGCAGGATCAGGAGCAAA
This sequence comes from Thermoplasmata archaeon, assembly GCA_021797265.1. The sequence continues at coordinate 12,517 of JAJZZZ010000019.1, read as the reverse complement.
GGATATTCCTGTTCTTAAAGCAGGAAAGAAGACTCACTATCTAAGGAGCAAGGCAAGAAGGCCATATTCTGTAAGAGGAGTTGCCATGAATGCCGTAAACCACCCACATGGGGGAGGAAATCACCAGCATGTAGGAAGAGCCAGTACAGTGGGAAGAGGTACTCCGCCTGGAAGGAAGGTTGGAAGACTATCACCTAAGAGGAGGAAATCCTAATGGCGCAGAATAAGCAGGCATCTGTAAAATCAATAAAGAGGAGATCACGAAAGTCCCAGAAGATAGTAATGGGGAGATCCAAGGAGTTCAAATACAAGGGTTACTCCCTAGAGGAACTCCAGAAGATGGATCTCCAGCAGGTAATGAGCATACTCCCATCTAGACCAAGAAGGAGTTTGAAAAGGGAGAAGAATCACGAACAGACCATCGTATACGAGAAACTTCAGGACCCATCTGTGACTGAGTACAAGACTCATGTAAGGGATGTTGTAATTCTTCCAAAATCAGTGGGGAAGGTCATGGAAGTGTATAACGGGAACAGCTACGTGAAGTTTGAAATTCGCCCTGAAATGATAGGGCATTTCCTTGGGGAGTTTGCCCTTACAAGAAAGGCAGTCAAACATTCCGGACCTGGTGTCGGTGCAACAAGATCTTCGAAGTTCATGCCGTTGAAGTGATAACAATGAAAGGATACTCAATTAAGGAATTGCCGGAAAGATCTGCAATCGCGAGGGTTAAGGAGGCAGATGTTTCTATGAAGGACTCAGTTAACATTGCACATTATCTCAGGGGAAAGCCCCTGACAATGGCCAAGGAGATTCTGGAGGGGGTCATCAGGAAAACACATCCTGTTCCATACTTCAGATACCTTGATTCCGTTTCCCACAGAAAGGGAAAGGTTGGACCTGGGCGTTATCCTGTTAGAGCAGCGAAGGCTTTCCAGGATCTGGTCAACAATGTGGAAGCAAATGCAGAATTCAAAAGCCTTGACACGGACAACCTGAAAATTGTTCACATAGCTGCATCCAAAGGCAGAATGGTCAAGAAGTACACACCAAAGGCCTATGGAAGGGCTGGTGCCAACTTCAAGGATCTGATCAACCTTGAAATAGTTGTAAAGGAGGAGTCAGAATGAAAGAGAGAAAATTCATCTCAAACAACATAAACAAACTCCTGGTTACTGAGTATATCAGACGGGAAACGGACACTGCAGGTTTTGGCGGAATGGAGATGAAAAGAACACCATTCGGCACAAACATCACCCTTTCTGTAAACAAGCCGGGCCTTGTAATCGGGAGACATGGTAGCAAGGTTCAGGAGATCACAGAAACACTTGAAAAGAAGTATGGCGTAGAATCTCCACAGATAGAGGTCAAGGAGGTCGACAATCCTGACCTGAATCCTCAGGTTGTTGCAAGGAAGATTGCACTTTCTCTTGAAAAGGGTTGGTCCTATAGAAAGGCGGGAAATACTTCACTTAGGAGAATTATAGATAGTGGGACAAGAGGTGTCATGATCCGAATCGGAGGGAAAATTTCCGGAGAAAGGGCAAGATCACAGAAATTCATGTTCGGTTCAATAAAGTACTCCGGGGAACCAGCCAGAAGTGGAATGGAAGTCGGCTTTTCTGCAGCAAAGCTGAAACTGGGAATAATTGGTGTAAGCGTTAAGATGCTCAGAAATGACTACAGGCTTCCCGATGACATTACTGTAAAACTTCAGAATAATGTTTCAGCAGAAAGTGTACCAATGGAGGAGAATGAGAAAGATGGAACTGAGAGCAAAGAAGCTCAGAGAAATGAGTAAGGCAGAAGTCCAGGATCAGTTGAAGTCCCTTAAGGAGGCACTTCTTAAGGAGCGTGCTTCAGTTGCTATGGGTGGAGCTCCGATTAACCCTGGAAAAATCAAGTCAATAAGAAGGCAGATCGCCAGAATAAACACCGTTCTTCATACGGAGGAAATTAAAAGATGAAGGAGAAGAACTTCACAGGACTGCCCAAGGAGCTTCAGCCTTGGGAAGGTTTTACCCGTGATAATCAGACAGTTAAGGTCAGTGTAGACAAGAGAAGATACGGTAAGAATGTTACAATAATAGAGGGAATTGATCCTAAGCTGGAAGATATCTGGGATATAGCCAAGGAGCTAAAGAAGAAAGTTGCTTCAGGAGGCACTGTGAAGGATAACAGAGTCATAGAAATTCAGGGTGACCACAGAGACAACGTCAAGAAATTCCTTGAACAGATGGGTTTCAAGACAGAGGTGATTTCATGAGAACAGATATTAGGCCATATCTGGAGGAGTATCTCGGATGTGAAATCGAAGTGGTGAACCATTCCAACAAAAACAATGAAGGTAAGTCAGGAATTGTCTTCCAGGAATCAAGAAGGATGTTTACTATAATGGGTGAATCTAAAATGTATATTCCAAAGCATACTGGTAAATTCAGAATAAAACTTGGGTCATCCGCGTTCACAATAGAGGGGGATGCCATTCTTATGAGGCCGGAAGACAGGCTCAAAAATCAGAGGAAAATATTGAAAACACTTAGCAGGGGGTGCACAAACTAATGCCACAGAACATTGGATTAAACGTAAAAGCTCCAGAAGGGGAATGCAATGATAAGAAATGTCCTTTCCATGGTGAAGTCAAGGTGAGGGGACAGATCATTAACGGAAAGGTTGAGTCAACTTCCATGAAAGGCAGTATAACTGTAGTTCAGGAGAGGAAGAGAAAGGTCAAGAAGTATGAGAGAAAGGAGACACGATTCTCCAGATATCATGCACATCTGCCTTCCTGTCTGAATGTTCAGGCAGGGGATGTTGTCAAGATAGCTGAAACAAGGAAACTTGCAAAATCAATATCTTTCGTAGTCATAGAGAAGGTGAGCCAATGAAGGGAATAGCAGGCAGACAGATCAGGGGGTTGCCACTTGGGGCAACAATGCCCTGTGCAGATAACAGCGGGGCCAAGATAATCAGTCTGATTGATGTCAAAGCTTGGCATGGAGTTGCAAGAAGAATTCCGGCAGCAGGCGTTGGCGACATGTTCATAGCAAGTGTCAAGAAGGGGACACCTGAAATGAGGAGCAAGGTTGTCTATGCAGTTGTCATAAGGCAGAGACGCCCATACAGGCGAGCTGATGGCACAATGGTTCAGTTTGAGGAAAATGCTGCTGTTCTGGTAACACCTGAGGGAGAAGTGAGGGGCTCTGAGATCAAGGGACCTGTGGCCAGAGAGGCTGCAGAGAGATGGCCAAGAATAGCAGCCATCTCATCAACCATAGTGTAGTGAGGGAAAATGTATAGCAAAGTTAGGGTAAATCTAGATTCGGATCTGAGAAAGAAGTTCGGCGTCAGATCTTATCCCGTCACTGTAGGGGACATTGTAAGAGTTAAGAGCGGTAAGAGAAAGGGCGAAGGCGGAAAAGTAATAGCCGTTGACCACAGTTCAGCAATGGTGTCTATTGAGGGAATCTCAGTTGCAAAGGAGGACGGTAAACAGAAGGAACTGTTCTTAAGACCTGCCGATCTGGTAATTACCAGGCTGGACTTTTCAAGGCACCAGAGATACGATCATCTCAGATCAATTGCAGGAATGAAGAACATTGCACTTTCCGAAGAACCTCCAGAGCAGCCTGTTCCTGAAACAGTCGAGTCTGAAGAACCATCCGTGGTTGAGTCTCAGGAATCTGAGGCAGCTCCCTCAGAGGTAGACTCCACCGATGAAGATGAGGAGGAATTAACTGAGCCGGAAGAAGAGGAAAGTGAAGACGCAAATGAAGATGATTCAGACGAACAGGATGATGATGAAGAGGAGGGAGTAGAGAATGATCAATAAGACGAAGAGACTGGTTGTTTCACGATCGGTGAAGCTGCCGAGAAAGACCCATTTCTGGGGAGTAAGTCCATTACCTGGAAAACATAACTCGACAGACAGTGTTCCCGCACTTACAGTTCTTAGGGATTACCTGAACCTTGGGGACAAGGAGAGAGAAGTCACAAGGATGATCAACAGCGGAGCAGTGAACGTTGACGGAAAGAGGCTTAAGGAAAGGAGACACAGTGTTGGCTTTATGGACTCCCTCTCTGTCCTGCCAATTGACAAGCACTACAGGGTACTATATGACAGAAAAGGAAGGCTTGTTGTTCAGGAACAGACATCTGAGAAAGCACTTGAAAAACCGCTGAAGGTTATGAACAAGGTATCCGTAGGCAATGAGAAATTCATGCTGGTCTTCCATGATGGAACCAACATGCTGACTGACAGAAAGGACATAGCAACCGGTGACGTCATTATATCCGGTCTCCCTAAGAAGAGCATCACACATGTTCTGAAGATGCAGCCTGGTAACAGGGCATTCTTGACTGGGGGAGAGCATGTAGGGACTATCGGAACCATTAAATCGGTGGAGGTCAAGGAGTCTTCAGGGAAGAACCTTGTACATTTTGAGGAGGGATTCTCAACTATTTCTGATTATGCTTTTGTAATTTCAAGCTCGAAATACTCATTCGACATTCAGGGAGGTGTTGGGCATTGAGTAAGCAGAATCAGATGTCTGAGATCACAATAGACAAGGTTGTCGTTAACATAGGCGCTGGGCAGGCTGGAGACAGGTTGAACAAGGCCGCGAAGGTTCTTGAGATGATAACAGACCACAAACCGGTTTTCACAACCTCAAAACGTACAGTGAGGGATTTCAACATAAGGAAAGGCCTTCAGATTGGAGCAAAGGTGACTCTGAGAAAGGAAGATGCGGAGAAGTTCCTCAATAAAGCTCTGGATGCCAGGGAATACAAGATTCAGCATTATTCATTTGACAGCCAGGGAAACGCATATTTTGGAATTGCAGATTACACTGACTTTGAGGGTATGAAATATGATCCTGACATCGGCATATTTGGTTTCGATGTGGCGGTTGTTCTCAAGAGGAAAGGTGGATACAGGCTTTCAAGAAGAAAGGTGGGATCTGCACCAGTATCCAAAAGAATAAGAATCCCAAGGGAAGATGCCATGAAATTCATGGAATCAAAATTCAAGGTAACAGTCCTGAGGTAATTCATATGGCACAGATAAAATTGGAACCTAAAAGAAAATTCGGGCACAAAGAGGGATGCCTCAGGTGCGGAAGGAAAAGAGGCATGGTCAGAAGATACGGAATCAGGCTTTGCAGACAGTGCTTCAGGGAGACTGCTCCCAGCATAGGATTCAAGAAATACAGCTGAGGTGATCTAAAAATGAGACATGATCCATTAAATGACATTATAAATTCGATAAAGAGTGCGTCCAGAACCGGAAGAAAGTTCATTGAGGCTGAGCCTGCTGCATTACTGCTCGGGAGAGTCCTGAAGGTAATGCAGGAGTACAACTACCTGAAGAGCTTCGAAGTTGTGGATGAAAACAGAGGGGGCAAATTCAGGATAGAGCTCAGTGACACCATAAATAACTGTGGTATTATTAAGCCCAGGCTCCCTGTAAAGAGTGCAAGCTTGGGAAAATATGAGGCAAGGTACCTGCCTGCCCAGGATTTCGGAATACTCATACTTACAACGACAAAGGGAGTTATGAGTCACATCGAGGCAAGGAAACAGGGGCTTGGAGGAAAACTTCTGGCTTACGTTTACTGAATGGTGAAGGGAATGATTAACTGGAAAGAGGAATGGAGCTTTGAAGCACCTCAGGGAACCGAGATATCAGAAATCAAGGGCCTTGTAAAGGTGAAGGGAAAGCTGGGGGAAGTTACCAGAAACATGCTGGATAACTATGTCAGGGTTTCTGTGCAGGGCAGGAAAGTCACTATACTCAGCAGCAAGAATAACAAGAGGACAAAAGGAATAGTTGGAACATGGGCATCAGAGATAAGGAACATGTTTCAGGGAGTACAGTCTGGATTTGAATATGAGATGAAGATCGATTACACTCATTTCCCCATGAGGGTTTCCGTGAGAGGGAGCAATGTTGTGATCGAGAACTTCCTGGGAGAGCGATCGGCAAGAACTGCCTCAATCATCGGGAACTCCAAAGTCTCTGTAAAAGGGGACAGGGTATTCATATCCGGAATAGATAAAAGGGAACTTGGCGAAACAGCTGCCAATGTTGAGAGAGCTACAAAGATAAAGGGATTCGACCTGAGAGTATTTCAGGATGGGATTTACCTTCTCTGACGGTGAATATGATGGTACTAAGAAAACCTGTATTGGACAATAACGAAAAACGATTACTGAAAATTAAAAACGAACAGGCCAGAAGAAGGGTTGAATTCAGAAGGCAGGAATGGTTCAGGTACAAGAAGCTTGGAGATTCCTGGAGAAAACCAAGAGGAAAGCACTCCAAGATGAGAGAGCAACAGGCAAGAAGGCCCCCAATAGTGGATGCAGGATATGGTGGGCCTGCTAAGGTGAGAGGGCTGCACCCTTCAGGCTTCAGGGAAGTCATGGTATTCAACCCCGAAGATCTTTCAACCCTCAACCCTGACAGAGAGGCGGCAAGAATAGGTCACTCTGTGGGAGCGAGAAAGAGGGAGCAGATAATATCGCGTGCAGAAGAACTTGGAGTAAGAGTTCTCAATCCGGGTGTTGTAAAATGAAGGTAGTTTCGGCGAAGAAAATCGCAGCAGAGGAATTCAAATCAGGAATTTCAAGAGTCTGGATAGACACAAATAGCATTGAGCAGGTTCTTGAAGCTGCATCCCGTTCAGATATCAGGGAACTGATTGAGAGAAATGTAATTCAGCTGAAGCAGAAGAAAGGAAATTCAAACAGCAGACTGAAGAAAAGGATAACCCAGCTCTCAAAGGAAAGGAGAAGAGGTCCTGGCTCTCTGAAGGGTACAAAGTATGCAAGGTTTCCCCGAAAGGATAGATGGATCAGCACTATCAGAGCTTTGAGAAGTGAATTGAGAACCATGAAGGCTAACAACCAGATTGACGGAAAGACGTTCAGAAAATATTACCTTCAGATCAAGGGCGGGTCATTCAAATCCAGGGCCCAGTTAGCATCGCACCTGAAGGCAAGCGGGGAAATGAGGGGTGAGAAATAATGCAGAGGCTTGTTCAGAGAAGAAGAAAGCTTGGACTCACAAACTATCCTAAGAGACTCAAGCTCCTCAAGTCAGGACTTCCAAGACTGATTGTAAGACCAACAAACAGGGGTATTGTGATTGAACTCGCGGAGTTTGATCCTGTTGGTGACAAGGTGCTTCTAACAGTGACAGAGAAAAATCTGGCAAAGATAGATCCTTTACTTGATGGGAACAGTGTTCCCATATGTTACCTGACAGGTTACCTGGCAGGACTGAGGGCGAAAAAGCTCAAGCTGAAGGAAGCTGTTCTGGACACAGGTCGCTATAACATAATAAAGGGGGGAAGAATAGCGGCTGCGTTGAAAGGATTCACGGACAGCGGAATAAAGGTCCCTCATGACAAATCAATATTCCCGGACAAAAAGAGGCTCGACGGAACTCACCTGAAGAAGAAGCTTCCGGATACGTTACAGAACCTTAAAGCCAAATTGGAGGCGAACTGATGGCAGAAGAAACATGGATACCAAAGACACAGTTAGGTAAGATGGTTGCCTCTGGTGAAATAAAGACAATCTCAGAGGCGCTTAGAGCGAAACTTCCTCTCAAGGAGTACCAGATAGTCGATTATCTTGTTCCCAACCTGAAGGATGAGGTTATCGACATAGAAAGGGCCCAGAGAATGACCGACTCCGGCAGGAGAATGAGTTACTCAGTTACTGCTGTTGTAGGAAATGAGGATGGGTATATTGGCCTTGGAAGGGGAAAGGCGAAGGAAGCAGCACCTGCCATCAGAAAGGCAATAAACAATGCCAAGCTCAACCTCATAGAGGTGAAGAGGGGCTGCGGATCCTGGGAATGCGGGTGTGGACGTGCACATACTCTTCCTTTTCTTGTTACAGGAAAATCAGGTTCAGTGGAAGTGACACTTAAACCTGCGCCTCAGGGTGTGGGGAGGGCAGTCGGAGATATTCCAAAGATTATACTGAGGATGGCTGGAATTGAGGATGCCTGGGGAGTTTCTGCCGGGCACACAAAGACCACAGTAAACTACGCGCTTGCATCCTTTGACTGCATGAAGAGGACGGCCAAGATGAAAATCAATGCGTCACTGAAGATCAGTACGCCTATATATTCGGGGAGTGTAGCAAATGCTAGCAGTAATCAGGATTAGGGGAGAGACAGGAATAAGACCACAGGCCCAGAAGACAACTGAACTTCTCAGACTTCACAAGATTAACCATCTGGTTCTTGTAGAAGACAATGACAGTTTCAGGGCAATGCTTCAAACTGCCAAGGACTACCTCACATGGGGAGAGGTTGACGAACATACTGTAGAAGCCCTTCTGGAGAACAGGGCGCTTCTCAAGGGAAGAAAACCACTTGAGGAAGATAAACTGTCTGAAATCTCAGGATACAAGACATACAAGACACTTGCAAAAGCCCTTGTATCTGGAAAAAAGAAATTCTCAGAGATAGAGGATATTGTTCCAGTTATACGCCTGAACCCTCCGAGAGGAGGTTATGAGGCAATAAGGAAGAATTTCTCGCAGGGCGGATCAGCCGGCTACAGAGGAAAGGAGATCAACAATCTCATTATGAGAATGATCAAACCTGGAGTTGATATGAATGGTAAGGACCAGAACTAAGAAGCTCAGAGGAGGACACTACGGCAGAGGAATGAAGGCCGGACGTGGAAAAGGAAAGAAAGGGGGAAGCGGAATGGCTGGTCTTGGAAAGCACCATTCCGTGTGGCTTTTGAAATACGACCGCGACCACTTCGGTGTGCATGGTTTCACCAGTCATCACCCCTCAAAGCCCGTTGTCCCGATCACACTGGGAGAGCTTTCAAATTTAATGGATTCCCTGACAGAGAGAGGTTTTGCCAAGGAAGTAAATGGAACTCTCAGCATAGACCTTAAAGGAGCCGGATACGACAAGCTTCTGGGTTCCGGGGATTTCAGGGAGAAGTCTGTGATAAAGGTTTCGAAGGTGACCGAAAAAGCATTAAACAAGCTTAATGCTCAGGGTATTACGGTAGAAACTGATGAGGGAGATTCAGCGGCGTAAGGGAGTAGCCATTCCGCTCGTAATTATTTACGGGCTTCTGGTTGCTGCCTTCTGGTACATCAGCCATTATCCAATCCTGCAGGTTGTGGTTGCGGCGGTGCTTCTGGCACCGGTCTTTGTTATTGGTTATCTTGTCTTCAGTTACAACGGTCCGAAAAACAGCAAGCTGTATGGTCTGGAGTATCTCACCTCAAAACTTCCTGCCGTTAAAAAGGCAAAAGGGCACGTCAAATTCAAGTACAAGCTGATGTGGACAGCCCTTGTGGTTATACTCTATTTTGCCCTCACAAACGTTTACGTTTATGGTCTAAATGCGTCACGGACAATTGATGTATTTGCCTCATTCAGGGCCATATTCGCAGGTGCAAGTGGGTCCCTCATGGATCTTGGTATAGGGCCTATCGTCACAGCAAGTATAGTGATGCAGCTTTTTGCAGGAGCCAAGATTTTCAACATAGATCTGCAGAATTCAGAGGACAGGGCTATTTATCAGGGAGTTCAGAAACTACTTGTTATTATAATGATTTTCGTGGAGGCTATTCCTCAGGCTTTTGGGTACATCGTTCCGGATGCAAGTCTGGTATCCAGCCTCAATGCGGTGGCCCCAGGGTTCGGCCATTTTCTGGCTGAATCTATAATTGTGCTGCAGCTGTTCTTCGGGTCATACCTGGTATTCCTTATGGATGAAGTGGTATCTAAATATGGAATCGGTTCAGGTATATCTCTTTTCATTGCTGCAGGAGTATCACAGCAGCTGGTTACAGGAACATTCAGCTGGATTCCTACAACAATCGGTGCACCACTTTCACTTAGCAACCCTCCAGCAGGTGCTCTTCCAAAGATGCTTTTCATAATCACACATTCATCCGGAAGCTCACTTCTTTCAAATGGCGTTCTAAGTGTGCTGTTCCAGCAGCCCAACCCCATGATTGCACTAATAGGCACAATACTTATATTCTTCATAGTTGCATATTTCCAGAGCAGCAAAATTGAGCTTCCCATTGCTCATGAAAGGGTAAGGGGGGCAAGAGGAAGATATCCATTGCAGCTGCTGTATGCATCAAACATACCTGTCATACTTGCTACTGCACTCCTTGCAAACGTATCAATGTGGACACTGCTCTTCTGGAGCTCACCGGTTCTGAGTAAGATTCCAATTCTGGGGCATAATCCCCTTTTAGGCTCTTATCCAACAGCGGCGCAGGTAAGTTCTGTAGCTGGGATATCGTCAACAACACCAATGGGCGGTCTGGCATATTACCTGTACTCCCCTAACGGTTTATCGGACTGGCTCTTTCCAATATTGCAGCCCTCCTCATATCAGAATGTTCTGTTCGGGCATGCCGGTTGGGAGGAAGCCATTCACATACTTGTGTTCCTTGCCTTCATGATCATTGCATCAGTGATATTCGCCAAGTTCTGGATAGAAACCACTAACATGGGTCCTTCAGCTGTTGCAAAGCAGATAATGTCCAGTGGTATGCAGATTCCCGGATTCAGGCGGGACCCAAAGGTCATTGAGAAGGTGCTGAAGAAATATATACCGGCCATAACAGTATTCAGTGGAGCCATCGTCGGTCTTCTGGCGGCAGGGGCCAACCTCATAGGGACGGTGGGGGATACAAGCGGTACCGGCCTGTTACTGGCCGTTGGAATTGTGATCCAGTTCTATGAGGCCATGGGCAAAGAGCAGATGATGGAGATGCACCCTGTCATAAGACAGTTCTTTGCAGGTGCTTAGATGAGGGTGGTCGTCTCCGGTATTCCAGGGGTGGGTAAGTCCACCGTCCTTGAAATGCTCAAAAAGAAGACAGATTACGAGATAATAAATTTCGGTACACTAATGTATGAGATGGCAAGGGACATTGGACTTGTCAGGAGCCGGGATGAACTGAGAAAACTGCCTATTGATACACAGATAAATCTTCAGAAGAAGGCATCGGCCGCAATTGGAAGGATGGAGAATGTTGTCATAGATACTCACATGACAATCAAAACTCCGGACGGATACATGCCTGGATTGCCAGAATGGGTTCTCCGTGAGTTGAAATGCTCTGCCTATTTTGTAATTGAGGCAGATCCTCAGTCCATTCTCAAGAGAAGATCATCCGATGGAACACGTTCAAGGGATTCCGAGATGCTTGATGACATTATTGAACATCAGGCCATTAACAGATCCTTCGTGGCATCCTGTTCTATTTATACTGGGGCAACGGTGTCACTGATAAAGAATGAGGATGGAAAAGCTGAATTAGCAGCACAGAATATAGTACGCAGGTTGATGAAGAATGCCTAACAATCAGCGTACATCCTCAAGGCCGCAAATGTCTCCTGAGCAGGCTCAGGCTCAGAAGTCTCAGCTGACATTCACAATGATATATATGCTGATACTTCTTGTTAACATAACAATCATTTCAAACACAACTCTCAGGAACGATGTGGGTGGAGCTCTTTCTGTGGTACTTATTCCACTCATAGGCTTCAACTACAAGTATCCTCTTCTCACAATTGTCCTGGTTGGTGTCCTTATAGGTCTGGTCACCTCCATACCGAGATATTTCTTCACGGACTGGATCAAGATGGGGCGCCTTCAGCAGAGACAGCAGGCATTCAATAAGGTTTTCAGGGAGGCTTACAGAAATAACGAGAAGGACAAGATACAGAAGCTTCAGAAGATGAGAATGCAGATGAGCACAGAACAGATGCAGCAGAGCATGAACACAACTAAGCCTCTCATGGTTCTATCTTTCTTCACACTCCTGCTATTTGCCTGGGTCTATTACTTCATAGACAAGCTTCACTACAAGATAGTTGCCTATCCATGGAATTTCAACATAAATGTGGTTTCATCACACATTTCAATCGCAGAGTACTGGATGATCACATATGCTTTCACATCCCTGGTCATAGGATATCTGGCAACGATGCTGATCAAATACTTTGACTTCACCTACAAACTGAAGAAACTTGAAAAGAAAGAGATAGCCTTCAATGAGAATTACAATTAGTGGCCCCATTGGAAGCGGGAAATCCACTGTTGGAAAGATCATAGCGAAGAAGCTTGATCTCCCATTTTTTTCCGGGGGAAGCATATTCCGTGAACAGGCAAAGAAGCATGGAATGACAGTGGAGGAGTTTAATACATTCTCAGAAACACACAGGGATATTGATATTGACCTTGACAAAATGCAGCTGAACTATCTCAGGGAGCATGGGGATATTGTTTTTGAGTCAAGGCTGGCGGGATGGCTTTGCAGCAGTAATGGCATAGATGCCCTGAAGATATTTCTGGACGCTTCAGAAAACGTCAGATTCACCCGAGTCAGAAACAGGGAAAATCCATCGGACGATGATACTCTCAGAATTCTGATGAGGAGCAGGGAAAGGTCAGAGCACATCAGGTATCAGGAACTTTATGGGCTGGACTACAATGATCAT
>JAJZZZ010000018.1 GCA_021797265.1 Thermoplasmata archaeon | reverse complement strand
CAATAGCACTTACCGCAGGGGCAACCTTCGTTGCAAGGGCCTTTTCAGGAGATGCACTTCATCTGAAGGAAGTGATAAAGAAAGGGATACAGCACAAAGGGTTCAGTTTCATTGATGTTTTCAGCCCATGTGTAACATACAACAAAATCAACACATACGACTACTTCAGGAAGAAGGTCTATAAACCAGAAACGGACACAAAGAATTTCCAGAAAGCATACACACTGGCTCAGGAGTGGGGCGAGAAGATTCCGATTGGAGTGCTGTATGACGTGGAAGGGCCCAGCTATGAAACATCAGATCCGGTCATATCTGGCAAGGCACTCATAGACATTCCGCCTGTGAAGCTCACAAAGGAACACCTGGCGGAATTCCTGTAATTTTTCAATTCTCTCTTATTATTTTAGAGGGGTTCACCAATATTCAGGAAAATGAGATACTATACTTTTGTCATCTTCCTTAATTTTCAAAGCTAGTCTCCCCCCTTTCATTTCCTTTTTAGATTCTACTGAGAAGTGCCGTCTCCAGTAGCAGTTGAAATTTTGAGAATGAGGAAAAGATAATTTTTACTTCCATTATAATGACGATAATTCAAAATTAAATAGAATCTATCTCTGTGAGAGTTTTAAATTATTAAAGGAATATTGTCCAAGGCTGTTAATTAGAGCCACATCATCTCCCTTTGTAAAGTTCAGATTAACAATTGGTAATTCCATTAGAATAGACTGATTTACAAAGCCTGCTGGAGACTCACATTTTAAGTACAAAATTAGGAGAAATACACAAATTTAAAAAATAGCTAGAAGTTAGAGGAAATAAACGATTTCTATAAAAAAAATAATAAGTGAATTTTGGAACAGGAAAAGTGGCTCATACAGATTATGGCGGAGTGAAAACTTTATACCCCTAATTTACAATCAGGGGTTTAATGGATGCACGTTCTATTACGTTCGTGATCAGGAGGGCCATTTATGCTGTCTTCACTCTGTTCATCCTCATAGTGCTGATATTCAGCCTGATTCACCTGATCGCCCCTAATCCGATAGCTCTTGCAAAGATTTACAGTGGGTCTCCCCATGCGAACCTTGCATATCTCCAGTCCATAGTTAGGGAATATGGTCTTAATTTGCCTGTATATGTACAGGTACTTGATTACATGAAGCAGGTATTCACGGGGAACTTTGGGATCGATCCTATAAAGGACCAGCCTGTAATACAACTCATAGCAATTTACCTCCCAAGAACCCTGGAATTTGTTCTTACCGGAATAGTACTTTCCGTGGTCATCGGACTGTTTACAGGTGCATACGCTGCCTCAAAGAGGAGAAAGCCGGCTGACAGCACCGTGAAGGGTATTTATCTTGCCACATGGGCAATGCCTTCTTTTCTCCTGGCTGCAGTTTTTCAGCTCTTTATTGCGTACGATTTGAAACTTCTGCCTGCTATAAATATGGTGAATCCTACACTTAAAGCTCCACCTGACGTTCTTGCATTTCCTTTGCTGAATGCACTCTGGGCCCATGATTGGGTGTATGCGGTCAGTCTTATCCACCACATGATACTGCCAACAATCACAGTGGCAGTTATTTCGTTCGGTGTTATCACAAGACTCACCAGATCCACAATGCTGGATGTGATGGAGACTGATTACTTCCGTCTTACACTTATGAAAGGAATCCCGCGTCGGAAAGCTATATATGGAGTTGCCCTGCGTAATGCAGCAATTCCACTTGTTACTTACATTGTTCTGGCTCTTGCTTATTCCATGGCAGGAGCTGTTGTTATCGAAGAAATATTTTCGTATCACGGTATAGGATACTACATTGTGGAGGCAATTTACGACCTCAACTATCCTGCGTTGTTGGGAACTACAATAATTATTGCGGTCGCAATAATTGTTGCAAATCTCATAGCAGATATATTATATGGTGTGCTTGATCCAAGGGTGAGGCTTGAATGATAAATGATACTGTGATACAGGAGGAGATTGCAAAAGTAGGATCATCCAGAGGTTCTAACAGATTCACGCAATACCTCAAGATGATGATTAAAGACCCGGCTGCAATTCTGGGTCTGATAATAGTAATTGCTTTTCTTGGATGGTCCGTTATTCAGGGCATTCTTGAAATGTTGTTCGGGCAGTCAGGGCTCGCCATAGCACTTCTGCCCCATAATCCGTTCCAGTATAACCTGGCAATGGCACTTCACCCACCAACACATTCATATCTGTTTGGAACTAATACTTATGGCGAGGACATCCTATCCAGGATGCTTTATGCCATGCCAAGAGATGCATTTGTATCAATACTGGTTGTTCTCTCAGGTATATTCTTTGGTGGTATCATAGGAGTCATTTCTGGTTACCGCGGTAAATTAACAGATGATGTGGCAATGAGGGTGACAGATGCATTTCTATCACTTCCGGCACTGATACTGGTAATAGCAATATCTGTATTGCTTGGAGAGACCCTTACAGGGCTGATACTTGCTCTTGTACTTGTCTGGTGGCCCATATATGCCAGGTTCTTCAGGGCGGAGACTCTGAAAATTAAGAATCTGGATTACGTGCAGGCATCAAAGCTTAATAAAGTCTCATTCTTCAGGCTATTCTTCAAGTATCTGTTCATAAATTCTATAGATCCAGTAATTGCTTACGCTGCACTTGATTTTGGGAACGTGATACTTACATATTCCACACTGGCATTTCTTGGAATAGGGCTTGAACCTCCAATTCCTGAGCTTGGTTCAATGGCATCAAATGGTGTGGGTACATTACCAACTGGATGGTGGTATGCAATTTTCCCTGGACTGGCTATTCTTATAATTGTTATAGGGTTTGTTCTTGTCGGGGACAGGATGCAGGACATTATATCAAACAGGATCAACTATTAGGTGGGAACATTGTTACTTAGCATTAGAAACCTCGATGTATCATACAATACAGTAGCAGGAAAATACAAGGTCATTGACAGTCTTAACCTGGACATTGACAGGGGAGAGCTGATTTCCCTTGTTGGCGAGTCAGCCTCAGGAAAATCCACTCTGGGTCAGGTCATATCAAGAATGCTTCCTCCAGTTGGAAGTGCATCTGGCCAGGTCCTGCTGGATGGAAAGGATGTTCTAAAGATGTCAGAAAGAGAGGCTACGAATTACAGGGGAACAACTGTTTTCATGATATTTCAGAATCCTCTGAACAGCTTAAACCCTGTGAAAAGAGTTGGTGACCAGCTACTGGAAGCGCTTAACGTGAGAAACGAAAGGACGCACAGGAATATATCTGATGAGGAATCAAGGTCAGAGGTTCTTAACGCACTTACAAGTGTTAGACTACCTGACCCGGAGAAAATCATGTCACGATATCCGCATGAGCTTTCAGGTGGCCAGGTTCAGAGAGTGGTTATATGCATGGCACTGCTTCTGCAGCCCAAGCTTCTTATCGCTGATGAACCTACAACTGCCCTTGATGTTACTGTACAGGCTCAGGTGGTTACTCTCCTTAAAGATCTGAGCAAAAAAACAGACATGTCTATAATATTCATCACTCATGATGTGGCCCTTGCATATGTTCTTTCGGACAAGATGCTTGTATTCTACGCAGGAAGGGTTATGGAAAAGGGAGAGACACTGGACCTTGTTAAGAAGCCCATGCATCCATATACCGCCGGTTTACTGGCCAGCATCCCGACAGGACCAAAACAGAAGGGCCGTCTGTATTCCATCCCTGGATCTCCTCCTTCATACCTATCTTTACCAAAGGGATGTAAATTCACACCAAGATGCAAGTTTGCTTTTGAGAAATGTTCAGCAAATGAACCCAAAAGCGTGATCGCATCAAACAGGGAGTTGAGGTGCTGGCTGTATGAGTGAGGTTTATAAGTTCGAAGATGTACAGAAATACTATATCGCAGGAAAGAGGGGCATACTTGACGATATGCTCAGGATCCCCAAAATCTATGTCAAAGCTTTAGACGGCGTATCGCTGAGCGTTCCTGCAGGAAAGGTCGTTGCAATTGTGGGGGAAAGCGGCTCAGGAAAGACAACTCTGGGCAAAATTGCTGTCACTCTGGAGAAACAGACAGGCGGTAAGGTAATATTCAACGGAATAGAGGTAGGCAAAAAGACCTATGGAGAAATAAGAAAGCATGTGGATATGGTCTTCCAGAACCCGGCAACTTCACTTAACCCAAAGATGAAAGTTAAGGATATTGTACAGGAATCAATTCTGAATCTGACTCCAGAGGATAAGAAATCTTTCCAGGAGGAAGCAAAAGCGAAAGGTATTACCATGGAGAAACTTCTGGAGGAAAAGGCTAAGGAATCAATTACCCAGGTAGGTCTCATCTATGATGAGGTTAAAAACAAACAGGCCAGGGAGCTGTCAGGTGGTCAGGTTCAGAGAGTTGCAATTGCCAGAAGCATCATAAAACATCCGGATGTCCTGGTGCTTGACGAACCAACTTCAGCTCTCGATGAGTCCATACAGGCTCAGGTACTCAACATACTGGTTGATTTGCAGGAAAAATTGAAACTTACTTACATTTTTATAACGCACAACATACTTGTTGCAAGATATATTTCTGACTTCATAATCGTACTTTATGCGGGAAAGATAGTGGAATATGGCCCTTCTGAGGAAGTTCTGACCAAGCCCCTTCACCCATACACTCAGTTGCTTCTTAGCTCTGTGCCTACAACGGAATCCAAAGAAGTGAAACCCCCGGTGGGGGATGTTCCTAGCCTTATCAACCTTCCAACTGGCTGCAGATTCCATCCCAGGTGCCCATTCGTCATGGAAAAGTGCAAAACTCAGGACCCAGATCTGAGAAGTCAGGGAAACTATCAGGTAGCCTGCTGGTTGTATGAATAAGCCAGGAATTGAAAAGACAACAGTAAAAAGTTTATTTGCTCTGGCAGTTTTTTCGGTAGTTCTGGAAATAAACTCCAGAACGATATACAATTATCTTATCTTTGCTGGCATCTGGCTAATGCTTACAGCAATATATGAGGCATACAAATACTCCACAAAATATGACCTGACTGAAAGCGGTCTTGAGATAAAATCATTTATGAAATACAGGGTTATACCTTACAGCAGGATCAATGATGCTTTTCTCGTTTCAGGATTCCTTCAGAAAAGGTTTCATCTGTCATCTGTTTATGTAGTTCTGGCCAGAAACGCTGTCGGGATTAGAGATGTAAGACGCGGGGAGGAACTTCTCAATGATATTGAGGATCGCATAGGAAGAAGAAGAACAGACTTCAAAGAACAGAATGATCCAAAATAATATTCTCCTATTATCTTAAAGATTTCACTGAGTCCGAACAATATATTTTTAAAATGGACGGTCCTATTTTCAAGGATTAAACCGTCTTTGTGAAGGGTTTATATGATATCTACTAAAGTCAGATTTAAGTATTTAAAATCAGATTGAGAAGGTATATCACTGTCAGTTCGGCCCAATACAGATTATTGAATTTGACAAATTATCATACATTCCTTTAGCTTAAGTCTGAATATATTTGTTATAAGTCACGGTCTTACGATAGCCACTTGAAAAGTTTTAAATATAGAAATTCCAATCAACCTCGGATGAACAAGAAGAGTTTATCGATAATTATAGTGGTAGTATTGGTGGTCGCCGGAGTGGGCGCATTTTTTGGATATGACGTCACCCACGCCAAAGGCACTAATTTACCATCCATGCACATAACTGCACTTGAGCCTATGAACGCACTTGCGACGTACGAGACTGGAGTTATAGTGTCAGATCTGAAAGCCCTTGGGCTGCCTGTCAGCTTGGCGCTGGAGACAGCAACTGAATCAGGAACATGGACCTCCCCAAACTCAACTCCACAGTTTGTTGATCTTGGGTGGCTGCCTGACTGGCCTGATCCAATTGCACAGCAGATGTATCCCATGACTGATTACTCAAATGGTGGAACATTTGGAGCAAATGAGGCATGGACTACAAATGCAACTCTGAACAGCTCTATAGCTCTGTCAACAGCATTCAGTTCAAACCCAACAGCTCAGGCGCTTGAGTTTGACAAGCTGTACAAAATATTCTACGATCAGTACGATTATCTCTGGCTTCCTAACCCCTCTACATACTTCTTCGTACAGCCCTACATCAACAACTTCACCTACAACGCCTATGAGAACTATTTCTACAACATGATGTCCTACAATACGAGCTACACACACAATGGGGTAAAACTTAGCCCGCCATCAAACAATACACTTACAGATGTTGCAGATGGGGACTCACTTGCTGCACCTGACTTCCTTGACCCGTCACACGGATTCTATGTTCAGGATGGCCCGCTGTTCACTGCTGTTTACCAGGAGCTTTATGAACTGAACGGAACAAACATAAGTCAGGTAGTTCCAGTTCTTGCTGCTTCAAATCCCAGCACCTCAATGGTTCCGGGAATGAATGTATCAAACCAGAACTACAACATAACTCTTAGACAGAACATAACATTCAGCACCGGTACACCTGTCAACGCAACAACAGTATGGTTCTCACTTTACAGGACAATAGTCATGGCTCAGGGAGTTTCTGTTGACAACTACGGTGGAATGCTGTTCAACAACACAGCCTTTGCATCAACTTCGCCATACTCAGTACCTGTTGGCTGGCTTCATGCAATGAGGGCAGCTGAAAATAAGACTTCTCTGAATTCCGGCATAGCATTCCCGGATCCCACCAACTATTCCAACCTGAATGCTACCAACACAGAATATGCTGCTAAATATCTGGCAAACATGCTCTCAAACTACCACCCATGGTCAAACGCTACTCAGGCTTTCCTGATATCCTACAATAAACAGGCAGTAGTGGTTCCTGACTACAACATGTCGACAAAGATGGGTCTGCACAATAACCTGAACATAACAATAAACCTTGCAAACCCATACCCATACTTCCTCAAGGACATGGCCGAATGGTGGGGAAACATCGCAGACCCGCTCTTCCTTGACCAGTCTTCCCATGATGGAGTAACAGCTGCAGCTGCAAACAACTACACTGATGTGAACGGAATGCCAGGAACAGGTCCGTACAACATAACAACAGTTGGTTCAGGACTTAACACAGTTACTCTGACAAAAAATGCAAACTACTGGGGAGATCAGTACTGGAACACCACAACCGGAAAGGCAAAGGTAGCCGGTTTCCCGGCCGTAGCACAGCCAGCGCACATCAAAACAATAATCATAGACTACACAGTTGGTCATGACGGGAGAGTATCCGGATTCCTTGACAACTCCTATCAGATATCTGTTGTAAGTTCCTCATACATCAATTCCATAGCGGGTGCCAAGCCATACAGTCAGATACCATTTACCTCATACTTCAAGGATGAGGGTTCAAGCCCGGCAGTGTTCTATATATCAATGAACAACCACAAGTACCCCACAAATATCCTTGACTTCAGGGAAGCAATGTGGTACGCAATAAACCAGACTGCACTGGACAAGCCTTACTACTACAATGGAACATACCTTGCGGAGAACGAAATAGGTCCAGCATCACCGAACTTTGCTCTGTATACAAATGCGACAAAAGGCCTCGCTCCAGAGACATACAACGTTGCAATGGCTGAACACTACCTCAACCTGGCAGGACAGCAGGGCAAGTTCTATGTGACACTTCCAAATGGAACTGTACTGGGTGATGTTGCACTGAAGAAAAGCAGCCCAATATACCCTGTTCCACTTGTGCTGTCCATAAACCTGCTGGTTCAGAATCTACTTACTGCTACAGTAAGAATATTCTGATCTCCATTTTTTTAATTTAAAATAAAATTACCAATTTTTTTTTCTTTACAACTTTTCTATTGATATGCTCACATTACTTCTTGCTACTGTATTTTTTGTTTATAGGTGCGTATATTCTTAAAATTCTGCCTCCTTTGAATTTTCATATTCTGCATTCTATGATATTTAAAAGGGAAAGATCAGAGGCAATGAATTATTCCTGCCTATGAAATTCCATTTGGTAGATTGGTCTTTTGTGAATAGTATTATTCAGGCAATCCCGGGTAGAAACTATGAAGAATCATTGCAATGTTTCAGCAGATCTCCTAATGTTTTCTATGTATGGTGAGGCCCTGCTAGGGATTAGTAATAATAGTGAAATTCAACTAGAACTTATCCTGGAGAAAAAATAGAATAATTATGGAGTTGCAAGAAAAAACCATAATATGAAAATCTCTGTTTCAGGTTGCACCTGCAGGTATGGGGACCCTCATGGACCTGGGCTTCCTGACATGATTGAACCACCATATCTTTGAAACAAGTTTTGCATCCTCAAAAGGAGTTTCAATGGAAGGCTCCCTGAAACACTGCGTGAAGCAGTCGTTGCAATTATTTTCAAATGTTTCCCAGCGTTCACCTCCCCTGTTCATAACGGTCTCCATATGGGTGAAACATGGATGCACCTTTCCTCTATAGTCCGTATAATAAGCAACTTCTCCAGCCCTGCATTTTGATACCGTTTTTCCATCTATGTAATCCACAGCCTGTTTGTAGTATGTTCTTGTATTCCCAAACACATGGTCTCCGTAGTGCTCATATGCATAGGAGAAGGCCTGTCGGATCATATCCTTACTCACATGAAAATCCTGGAAATAGTATGAATCCTGGTCCGGGAAACACATAGAGAGTGGGACACCCATTTCTTCGTTGGCGAACTCAACCATATCCTTGACCTTGAAGTAATTGAAATTAGTTACGAGAGCGTTTGCTGTTAAAATTTTCACCTTCTTCCTCGTTTCCTTAATCGTCTTTACCACAGTATCAAAGATCTTGAGTCCTCTATATTCGTTATGCTCTTCTGGAATATTGCTGTCCAGGGAGATTGTAGCGCCGTCAAGGTAAGGATAGAGTTTCCTCAGTACATACGGGTTCGTGCCGTTTGTTGCAATATGTGTGATGAATTTATTTTCCTTCAGTTTTCTGATTATTGTCTCAACAGATTTGTTGAGTGTAGGCTCTCCACCTGTAATTGAAACGATCTTGATTCCATTTTTCTTCATATCTGAAATGTGTTTGTCAATCTGCTCCTCGGGAAAGAATATCTTGCCCTGCCAGGCATTGCAGCTCTTGCATCTGAGGTTGCAGAAATAATCAATGTTCCAGATCATTGTTTTCATATTGAATAACCTTAGAAGTAATGGGGATTTATTTCTTTTGATTTTCTGCGGGAAACTTAAAGGAAACAGGTCATAAAGACATCATCAACATAATTACCGTCAATTGTGAACTGGTTGACACGCCTTCCCTCCTCATGGAAGCCCATTTTCTGGTACAGCCTTATGGCAGTCAGGTTGGATGAGAACACTTCCAGATTGAGTTTCTTTATTCCGACGTCCCTGCACCACTTTATGGAATTTTTGATGAGTTCCGTCCCAAGTCCCCTGGACCTGTGTTCCTTCACAATGGCAATGCCAAGATTTGCTGTATGCCTGTTTTTCCTGTACATTCCCCTCTGTATTGTGACAACTCCTACAATCTCCCCTTTGAATTCGGCTACAAGAGTCATATCATCAGGATTCCTTATTCTGTCCTGCTCTCCCCTTTCAGTGAGCAGGTAATATTCACTGACAAGGAACACACGTTCATCCATTACACTCTGCATACAGAGTATTACGCCCTTTGCATCCCTCGGTTCGGCCTTGCGAATTATGTACTGGCCGAATACCAGATCATCCCGGTTTCTCCAAATCATCTGTGAACCTGTTTATCTCTTTATCAGGGTAGTTTTGAGGTTGTGGTATATTTCACTCATCTCATCAGAGATCTCTTTTGCCTCTTCAGCTATCTTGTCTCTGTTTTCAAGAAACTCCTTTGTCAGAATGGCCCCCTCTCTGGAAGGTTCAATAAGGTGTTCTCTCTCCAGTACCCTTAAGGAGTACCTGATCTTGTGCTCAGGCAGCCCTGTCTCGTGTGCAATTTTAATAATGCCTACCGGCTGTTCCTTAAGAAGTGCCTTGATAATTTCCAGATGTCTTCTGGCAGTCTCAATGTCTGTTTTCAGTTCTCTGAAGAGTGACAATTCATTCCCCATGACACCTGATGTTATAGTGGAATAATAAAATATTCAGATTGAAACGATCATACAAATTCAGATTTAAGGAAATATTATCTTCCGGTTTTTGTATATTTCAAATGGTTCACTTTTTCCAAGGATCAGGGCAATCTTCTCCTCCCTTTGCCTGATGTAATTCAGGAATTTCTCATGATCATCATAATGCTCCATGATTCTGGAAGCGTTCTGTCTTAATGCGATCTGCAGCTCGACCTGAAATCGTATATCTGTGTCAAGGTCTTCAACATTTATGATGGCGGTCAACATTTGAAAATGTCCAGCAGCCTAATAAAATGTTTGAGTCCAGTGATTCTGGCTCACCCTGAACATTACATTTCCTCTCCTTATCAGTCAGACTCGATCTATCATTTTAAATCAATCTGACAAGAATCAAATCAGACTTGGAAAACTATACAACAATGAAAGTGTTCACTGTCTGTTGCAGTACTCTTTGAAGCCTTATTCTGATTTTACAACTGAAATACTTATGTCAAGTGATCCCCGGATGAAAGTCCCGGGTCTGGTTTTCAGCCCAATTAGCGTCGTTGCAAGGGATTCAAATGAACAGGTGTTGCGGCAGGTTGTAAATGTAGCAATGATGCCCGGCATTGTTAAGGCATCAATGGCTATGCCTGATTTTCACTGGGGGTATGGCTTTCCAATTGGTGGTGTGGCCGGATTCAGGATGGAGGAAGGTATTATCTCTCCCGGTGGAGTCGGGTACGATATAAACTGCGGTGTGTCACTCCTTTCAGCACCAATAAATGCAGAGCAGTTCATCTCCAGAAAGAATGAGTTGATGGACGCCCTAACAAGGGAAATACCGGTGGGAATGGAAAAAAGCAGGATGAGAATCAATGAAAACCGGATAGAATCAATCATGAGTGAAGGGCTTAAAATTGCAGAAGATGATGGCATTGCTTTCGGAAATGATGCAGAAAGGACAGAGGACTTTGGCCATTTTCATGTTGAGACAACTTCCGGAGTAAGTAAAATGGCCAGGAAGAGAGGGGCCTCTTTCATAGGTACTCTCGGCTCAGGAAACCATTTTCTCGAGGTCCAGAAGGTGACTGAAATTATGGAACCGGAAATTGCAAAGGACTTCCTCATCAATGATATAGGACAGGTCATGATAATGATCCACTCAGGTTCCAGAGGTCTGGGACATCAGGTTGCCTCAGAATTCATGACATCCATTCAGAGCAGCAGTTATAAGATACCCCATCCGGTTGACAGGCAGCTTGATTCCATTCCCCTTGAGTCAGAGATTGGGCAAAGTTATCTGAATTCAATGAACTGCGCTGCCAACTACGCAAACTACAACCGCCAGGCAATGATATTCTCTTCAAGGAAGATCTTTTCAAAGATTTTTCCATTCACAGATCCTGGTGAATACAGGTTATCATACGGTATCTCTCACAATATAGCAAGGGAGGAGACACACAGGATAGACGGTGAAAATCTTAGGCTCATGGTTCACAGGAAAGGTGCAACCAGATCATTCTACAGAGACAGAATGGAAGATACTCCCTTCAGCCGGTTCGGCCATCCAGTTATAGTACCTGGTGATATGGGCACATCATCATATGTTCTTGTTGGAACAGGTGCAGCTTCAGAGCTTTCACTGGGTTCTTCATGCCATGGGGCAGGTAGAGAGATGAGCAGAAAGAAGGCTGGCGAATCCTTTAACCCTGATGCTGTATTGAAAGATATGGAGAAACTAGGCATAACATTAAGGGCAAAAGATCGGTCTGCAATTTCCACTGAGGCTCCAGGAAGTTACAAGAACATTGATGAGGTGGTGAGGTCAGTGGTAGGGGCCGGAATAGCAAAGATTGTGGCCAGGCTGACCCCATTGGGTGTGCTGAAAGGTTGAGGATAATGATTTTTTCAGGAAATATATACTGGAATGGAGCCATCAGAAAAGGATCACTTACAGTCAATGAAGATGGGACTGCCCGTTTCTCACCGGAATTATCAAGTGAAGGAAGAAAGGGAACTCTATTGCCATCATTCATAAATGGTCACACTCATATAGGTGACTCCTTCGTAGCTTCAGAACCAGAGGGCACTCTTGCAGAGATAGTGGGGCCCGGAGGCTTCAAACACAGAATGCTGGCTTCGGCTGATGAAACTGATATTATAAGGTCCATGTCTTCATCCATAGAGTTAATGAAGAGTACTGGAACTTCGGGATTCCTTGATTTCCGTGAATCTGGAATCCGCGGTGCGGAACTCCTCAGGAAAGCAGATTCAGAACAAAAAATGTCGGTTATACTTTCCAGGCCGTCTACAGCTTCTGAGGGGGAGGACCTGATCCTTACTACCAGTGGTTTTGGAATGAGTGCCATCAGTGACCATAACTTCGACCTTTTGATGGATCTGAGAAAAATATGCAGGAAAAACAAAAAAATATTTGCCATACATTTCAGCGAGGCCACAGAAGAAAATGAGGAAATGGCCCTATCTCTATCTCCTGACCTTCTGGTTCACTGCCTTAAGGTTTCAGACGATTTTCTTTCCATCATAAGGAAGCTTGATATCCCGGTAGCCGTAACTCCCAGATCCAACAGTTTCTACGGGCTTCATGCTGATTATTCAAGATTCCTTAGAAATGGTGTCAGGTTGATGTTAGGGACTGATAACTGTATGGTCACAGCTCCAGATATGTTCGGAGAGATGGACTTTCTTTACAGAAGGCAGAGATCAAATGGTTATATCTCACCTTCAGAAATACTGAAGATGGCTACAGATACTCCAAGATGGTTTCTCAGTAAATTTGGGATTCACCCTCCCTCTGAATACCTGTTTTTCCCTGACAGGTTTCTGAATGAATATGAGTTGATTCTGAGGGGAGGCTATATATCAAGGGAAAAGATTAAGGTAGCAAGGGTCGGCTAAAGGAATATTTATAAGACTCGGTTTCTTTAGCCTTCGCACGAGAGGAAGATTATATTGCATAAGTCAACTCTAGCAATCGTATTGGCAATGGTAGTACTGATGAGTGGTCTCGTGGCCATCTCGGGTGATGTAAACGCACTTACTCCGCAGAGCGGCCACGTAAGCTATAGTGTTTTCTATCATAATAGTGGAAGCAGCAAGGACAGCCTTGCCTCAAGCTCAACACAGGTTAACGTATTCACCCTCTCGGGGATATTTGTTACATCCTATACTGGAAATCACAATAATGTGTCACTCCCATACGGGGAATATTCATTCCAGGTAGCGCCCGTACAAACTCTGGGTTATGGCAACACAATAATCACAAACACTACAAATGTAGTAGTGAATGTTAACGCCCCTTACGTGTCTGTGCCTATGAACATCTCCTATTACAACACAGTTAAGGTTTCAGTTACACTGAATGATTTCACAACAGGAACTGCAACTGCATCATTTTCAACAGTCCAGGGATACAATTTTCTAACGGCTTCAACATCCAACGGTTCACTCAGCGCACGGGTACCGGTTGGTCCATTCACTGTGAGCGTTTCATATGGTGGAGTTTCCTATAACTTCTACGAAGTTGCAACATCCACTACAACTGCAATTTCCATTACGCTCAGTGGAACAAACTATTACGGCTTTGTTCAGTCTCCAGGAGGTTCAAGCATTAACAATTTCAATGTTTCAATCATAAATGGTACTGCCGGGTCATCACCGTCAGTGAACAGTTATCAGGTTGTTCCTTTCACCGATGGATTTTTCCAGCTTACAACCAATTACACTCCAGCTGACACGCACCTGGTTATCCTCGCTAAAGGATATGCACCAATGAATGTGAATCTGGCAAAAAACGGTTTAACATACACTCTTGTTAACGGTTCAAGCAACATTAATTATAATTACAATCTTTCCAAGAATCCGAATTATCTGAACCTTAGTGTTGTCTATTCATTCACGAACAGCACAGCTTTACCTTTTGCAGAAAACTCATCAATTGGTTCTCTTTACTGGCAGATAGCGGCAGATAAACTGACCTCCACATCACCTGACCTGATGCAGGCCATTGCAAACGTTTCAAATGATTATACAAATGAGACAATTTTTGTTGATGGCTACAACTACAAACTTTCTGGAACTCCGATGGTGAAATCCAGTACCATGACTTCCTCATCCTACATGGCAGAAGTGAACTACACTTATGATGACAGTGGCTTAACTGCTTCATATCTTGCAACAAATGGCCTTACAGTCAGGATTGATGCACTGGGTACACAATATATGCCCGGGTCTCTTTATTATCGTTATAATCTGACCTACAATAACAGCCTTGGAGCCCTTTCCACACCTTCATCTCAGGTAACGCATTTCATCTCTCCGGTTGCAGTTATACCTCAGAGCACTACCGGCTTCCTGACCTTGACATTTAAGAATGTGACAAAGCCAACTGTGACCGCATCTTCGATTACAGAGTACTGGAGCAACATGGTTTCCACCAGCTACGTTCTGAACAGTTCGGCCTCCAACACCCTGTTTGTGGCACCTGTCGGAAAAGATGTAAGCCTTAACCTTTCGAGTGCGTTCTATAATCCTGTCACTGGTACAGATGATTATCTGAATTCTCTTAACTATAGCTGGAGAACCAACGCTACAGTGGTTGGCGGGCAATACACATACAATTCAACATTTATGTTTCCAACACCAGGTCCCTATTACGTTAATGTCAGCTATGAGAGTTCCTCAGGGGCAACAAACACAACAAACTTCACAGTTGTTTCTACATACGGAAAAGTCTCTCCATCAATAAACGTTTCATACAATGGAAAGGCTCTTCTCAATGTCACAAATGCTAAGAACACAACTTACGGATTCTACGTCCCTCTGCTGAAATCTGTATCTTTCTCATCAGCCGGATCGTATTCAAGTGTGGTATTCAAGGGACAGACCTACCAAATTGCACTTGTAACCACATGGGGATTACCCGGTTATATCAGTACAGGCCAGTCCATATCCTACACATACAAGACATTCAACTACACGGACAGGGCACCTCAGATGGGATACATGAATATTACATCCATTACAGGCCAGAGATATGTCAATGTTACGCTTGCAGCAACTGTAAATGATACGGTGGCTCCAACACCTGTGATCACAATCTACAATACAGCTGGAAAGACCGAGTCAAACCCTGTGGCGGGGAACATCACCATATTCTCTGCCAATAGCTCCACTGATAACT
>JAJZZZ010000136.1 GCA_021797265.1 Thermoplasmata archaeon | reverse complement strand
GCGTTATTCCGAAGATCCAGTAATTGAAGTCGGGACCCAGGGTACTCAAAACAAAGAATGCAACAGCAACAATAACCATTCCAATGGTGGAAAGAACCCTAGCACCATATTTATCAGACATCCATCCGGACAATGGGCCCATTACAAGGAAGCCCGCAGTCATTGGAATCATATAGATGCCAGCCCAGAAAGGTGTTACCGCATACTGGTACCCGTGAAGCGGGAGCCAGATTCCCTGAAGCAGAATTATAAGCATAAGCATTACACCGCCCCTGCCTACCGCAGACAGCAGTGAAGAAAGATTGCCCGCTGCAAATGACCTGATCCTGAAAAGAGACATCCTGAACATGGGCTGCTTTACCTTCATTTCCACGAACGGGAAGAGTATCAGGAGAAAAACGCCAACTGCCAGGGCAGCAATGACATCTGGATTAGCCCATCCAGTGGTGCTGTTTCCGTATGGCAGGAGCCCATATGTTATGGCAATGAGTGCGATGGTGAGTCCGGAACCAAATGTCAGGTTCCCGATATAGTCAATTTTCTGGTCTTTCTTTATTATAGCAGTCTCCTTGAGTTTCCAGTAGCTCCAGAACGTGCCAAGAAGGCCAACAGGCACACTAACGAGAAATACATACCTCCAGTTATAAATGGAGAGTATTCCGCCAAGGATCAGGCCGATGAATGATCCCCCTAAGGCAGCAACCTGGTTGATCCCCAGTGCCTTTCCCCTCTCATGAGAAGGAAATGCATCCGTAAGTATTGCAGAACTGTTGGAAAACAGGAAAGCAGCCCCCACTCCCTGAATGATCCTGAATACCACAAGAAGGAGTGCTGCAGTTGTCCCAGTGCCTGGTGTGATGAAAAGCAAAATGGAACCTGCAGTGAATATTGCGAATCCCAGATTGAAAAGTTTTACCCGGCCAAATATATCTGATAGCCTTCCGAAAGTGACCAGCAAAGTTGCTGTCACAATGTTGAATCCCATGAGGATCCAGAGAAGGTAAACAAAGGAACCAGCCTGGAATGGGCTCAACTGTATTCCCCTGAAAATTGCTGGAAGTGAAATCAGTGTAATGGTACCGTTTATAGTAGCCATAAACACACCAATAGTGGTGTTGGAGAGCGCTACCCATTTGTATTTGACCATTTACGCGTCATTTCGTATTCATATAAATGCTTTATTAGTAAACCATCTACTACAGAAGCATATATATACCCTCAATCTTGATAACTACAATAGTTGATAAGACCGGATTATGTGAGAATCAATATTATTCACTTCAGTATCAGATGACATGGAACCTGATTACCTTGCTACGATGAAAGGCACAATTATGTTCAAAGAGATCAACTTCTCCCCCGAAGCCGTGAGGAAAACCATGGAATCTGTCAGGCAGGAATGCTCCTACACTTCTGAGCTCCTGAAGACATCCAAATATGTCTATATCGTCGGAAGCGGAACCAGTTTCCACGCAGGGATGGTTCTCCAGATCGCTCTGCTGAAAAGGGGAATCCCTGCTGTAACTGTGAAGGCACCGGAATTCTCATATTACCTTCCTGAAAATAAGAACAGCGATGTTACTGCAGTTTTAATCAGCCAGTCTGGAGAAAGCAGGGATATTCTCGATTCTCTATATGCTGCAAAGGATAGAGGATTCTCAACAGTATGCATAACAAACACAAGGGACAGCAGCCTCTCAGTCGGATCAGATATTTCCATCGTTACTGAAGCGGGATTGGAAAGGGCTCTTGCTGCAACAAAGACCTTTATATCTGCTCTTGCCGCAGTTGACCTGATCATTGAGGAACTCGACGGAAAATCTACTGAAGGTCTTAACCGGTTACCAACAAATCTCAAGGATTATCTTGATCATGGCACAGAAAAAGCATTGAGATTAGCAGCCACTGTGAAGGATAAGGTTGTGGTCCTTGGAAACGGCAATCTGCACGCCCTGGCCCTGGAAGGAGCCTTGAAATTCAAGGAAACCGCCACAATTGAAACCGAAGCTTACCCCGTCAGAGAGTACCTTCATGGCCCGATTCAGTCTTTAAATGAAAATACCACTTTGATCCTTCTTCACAGGCCTGGCGAGGAAGTTGAAGCTGTGATGGAACAGATTAAAAAACAGACTGGAAGCATTATCAGAATAGGATTTGATGAAAGCGATGAAATCCAACTTGAGACAGTACCGGAGAATCAGATTCCAGCTCTCTTTGCACTGCCTCTGCAACTCATGGCCAATTACAAGTCAGTAAGCCTTGGACGGGATCCTGACCATCCGCAACATCTTACAAAGGTTGTGAAATAGAATTTCGCAGTGAAAAGAATCATTATGGTGCCAGGGAATAACCCTGCAAGGGTGATTTGATGGACAATGGCTTTGACACCAGGATCAGGAAGTTTGTGGAACGCAATATTCCTGCAGTATCACATGGAATATCGGTCTCTGTTGACAGAGGCCATGAAAACATCATTACCTATACCAATGGAGAAATCCCGGAACTGAATTTCAAATACACCGATGATACGATTTATGATTTTGCTTCTCTTACAAAGCCACTTATCACCACAACACTTGTGATGAAATACCTTGAGAACGGAGAATTGGGTTTGGAGGACAGCCTTGGAACCCTTGGCTTATTTGATTTATCCGATGCAGCCTCAAATCTCACGGTTAAGTCACTTATCACACACACTTCAGGTTTACAGCCGGACTTTCCCCTGTACAAGTTTGGGAAGGGGAGAGAGGCGTACCAGAAGCTTATAGGAACCATTGCACAAAGGGCAGTTCAGAATTCCAAGGAAGAATACAGTGACCTTAACTTCATACTTCTTGGCTTCTTGCTTGAACAGATTTCAGGGAAATCTTTAGATGTTCTGGCCAGGGACAAAATATTCCAGCCCCTGGGAATGAAGCACTCCTCCTTCAACCCTGAATTCAATAAAGAAATGATTGCCCCCACAGAACAGACCGGGGAAAGGGGATTGGTCTGGGGACAAGTGCATGATGAGAAGGCTTTCTACAACAATGGTGTAGCTGGACACGCAGGGCTGTTCAGCACCCTCTCTGATACCAGGAAGCTGATTCTTTCCATCCTAGATGGGGAGATTGTTTCTGATTCAACCAGGGAACTCATGTGGCAACCCCATACAAAGTATGTCAATGGCACCTACGGTCTGGGGTGGATTGTAAAACAGCCAAGGCCACTTTACCCAAGCCCTGCCTTTGGATTTTCATACTTTCTTGGCGACTATACACCATTTGGCACAGTGGGCCATACAGGCTTCACCGGCCCTTCAATCTGCGTAGATCCAGAAACAGGCCTGTTTGTAACAATACTGTGCAACAGAGTATATCCTTCAAGAGATAACGTAAACATTCTCAGGTTCAGGAGACTCTTCC
>JAJZZZ010000017.1 GCA_021797265.1 Thermoplasmata archaeon | reverse complement strand
CACAGTTGGCCAGGCTTTGTTACCCTCGCAATTAATCGGCTTATACTCCGGCAATATATTAAAAGTGCTGAAATTCGATGATTAACAAGAAAGTATCCTGTTTTGTGAAATGAATGTGGGAGAATACATGGTTAAATTAGCTTGAGTGATTTTCGATTAATAGTTTTAAATAATCGCAAATAACCTCTGGATACGAATTTGTATGGAAACTTCGCAATAGTCTGTCGAGCCTTATCAAATAAAAGGCTAAATTTCAGTTTGCAGTCATTACAAATATGTTAGATGGTCTCTGATAAGTGTGACATGACACCTCCCACATTGGCAAATGCTAGATGGGAGCCATACGCAAAAAGTAATTATGGCTCCAAATCTTCGATATTATTATGACTTTGTATGGAGACATTGAGCCTTATGAAAGAGGAATGCTTGATGTTGGGGATGAAAACTCAATCTATTGGGAGGTTTCAGGCAATCCAAATGGTAAAGCTGCTTTAGTCTTGCACGGAGGTCCCGGATCAGGGTCGAGTCCCTGGTGGAGGAGGCTCTTTAATCCAACCAAGTACAAAATTATTCTATTCGATCAAAGGGGTTGTGGTAAAAGCACACCCAGTACTTCCAATCCAGGGTATGATTTCTCAAAAAACACTACGCATCATCTAATCAGTGATATTGAGGCCTTGCGTAAGCATCTGAATGTGGATAAATGGTTAATACTCGGGGGCTCTTGGGGTTGCACTCTCGGCCTAGCATATTCGAAATCATATCCAGAAACAGTGACACAAATGATATTCTTTGGAGTAACAACTGGCAGGCACTCTGAATTTGACTGGACATTTCGAGGTGGTAACAGGATATTTTTCCCAGAACAATGGGACCACTTGATGAAGGCCCTGCCTTCAGACAGGCCGGAAAGTGATATTCTCGATTTGCTTTATGAAGTATTGAATAAAGGAAATCCTTCGAACATCGCCTCCCTTGCGAGATCCCTGTGTCTATGGGAATCAACAACGGCTGATTGGCCACCAGTTTACACCCTTCAGAAAAGGTTTGAGGATTCATCTTACGCGATTACATTTGCAAGGCTGGGAACACATTATGCAAAACACTACGGTTGGTTGAAAGATGGTGAACTCCTCAACGAAGGGGGATACTTGGATAATATTCAAGGCATATTGATAAACGGGAGATATGATTTCCAGGCACCACTTGAAAATGCCTGGATACTTCACACAAAGTGGAGATGTAGTGAACTAATTGTGGTAGATGACTCAGGGCATTCTCCAAGTGCAACAATTGAAAATGAGATAGTTAAGGCAACTGACAAATTTTCAACTTTATGATCCAGCTCGCATCCTGAATTTGTTGCGCACCACAGTGAGGGCATTTTTCTCTCTAAGAGGAAAAGTTGGCCAGGCTTTGCTACAGTCACAATTAATCCGTTGATATATAAATAATGAATGATTATTCATAGCAAAAGAATATCACATTCTCTTATGGGCGAAATGCGCATCAAATCGCTAGCAGAATACATTTAACGCCAATCCAAAGGGTTTAAAAGGGAAACAATTAATAGCTAACCTTGCTTGGCTAAGGGTGAACTAGTTTGACTTTGAAATTGAAAGTTGGAAAGAAGGGCTACATCATTCTTCCTAAAGCATTAAGAGAAGCCGTTGGAATCGAAGAGGGTGATGATCTCACAGTAAGCTTAAGTGATGCGATAATTCTTACACCCGCGAAGAAATTTGACAGAGCAGCATTTGAAAAGATGGCCAAACAACACAAGGAATCTATACTTTCAGTAAAGGGGGCTAAATATCCTGAACCGGGTGAAGCCAAGGAATACTCGTTGGAGGATGAGTTTTGACCAGCGTATTCATAGACACAAATTTCTTTATTTATATGAATACACCAGTCAAGAACCTTGACAGTTTTATTGATTACTATGAGAAGGAACTTTCCAACAACAGGACATTCACCAATCTGATAGTCCTGGATGAGCTTATTTACATATCCGGTAATAAATATTCTATCCCGACAGAGGTGACTCTAGAATTTATTGACTCCATGATACTCCCATTCACATCTATTCTTCCACTTGAAGAAGGCGACTATCTGATTATGAAGGACATCCTGAAGTATTGTCGTAAACCAAGCGATGCACTGATCGCTTCCTCCATGAAGCGTGCCTCCATCACAGAGCTTATTAGTGAAGACAAAGACTTTGACAGAGTTCCTGGAATCAACAGGAAATGGTTGTAAAACTGAGATATTTTTCCTGTTCCAACGTTTCTCAAACCATTGAATAATGTTGGCGGGGCAGTCATTCATTAGTATTGCGCAGTTAGCCAGGATTTTGTCCCTGAAAATCAATCGGTTTATGCTTAGAGAATATATTCAAAGGGCTAAAATTTGAGTAAGGGGGGGAGTGTCCGTTTTTGAGGATCGAATGGATGCGAATATCGGAATGACGAAACATGAAAAATTTTCTTGTAATATGCTTATATGCTATATTGCAAGTTAAGCAGAGAATTTTTAAGGAGATGTGTGAATAGTCAATCCCTCTGCTTTTCCAAATGATATGCCTTGCACTTTTGCCTGGAGGGCAAGAATTATAAAATCTATGGGCTGAAACAGCACAAGGGGTTATCGAAGTACGCCTCTGACATCTGAATTAAAACACGATCCCTTGTAAGTATTGCGGACATTCCATTGCTGGAATTCATACCAGAGACAGTCAAGAGTCGCCCATCAGCCAACAGCAACCATGTATCGCAACATTGGGGTGACAATACAGACAAGTTGAAATTCCTGCTACTATCTTCGGTTAGTTTATCAAATCCATTTTGGGGCATTGCTATTTTTATTTTGGCTCCCCGCAGTTTTGCTTCAAGAAGTTGTTCACGGATAGTGGTGAACTTGCTGAAATCTGGCAGGATAATCATTATTTCATGCTTTGCCGAAAGAAGCATTTCCTTCATTTTCGAGATTATGTTCTTTGTTCCTTTCACTACATACGCTATTTCGATTCCATTATCCTCCGTGTGGTTCCCATTCATTTTCGTCCACACTTCCTGAAGTTGAGCCTCAATATTTTCACCGATCTTGAGACCATTTTCATACCTGTTTCTCAAAACCGACTTCAGTTCTGCAATAAATGGTGCGGGGGCAGTAGCCCGGTAGGTTTTGGGCACACCATACTGCACCTCAATCATGTTCAATTTTAGTGCATTTTCTATTACACCGTAAACCTTCGAGTCCGGGATACCAGTGATTTCGCACAACCTCGATGCAGACACCCCCGGTTCCAAAAGCAAAGCAAGGTAGATTCTCCCCTCATTCAGGGGAATTTTTACTTCCAGCATCTGCGGAAGGATATTCTGAACCAGTTTACGGTAACTAATGACCTCTAATTCATCCGTTTTTTTCACTTTAACTCATCTCTACTTATAGTATTAGTAAGAGAATCAATATATATATAATTACTACTACTTTGAGTAAGTGGTACTATGACAGAGAATCTAAAACAAGCCGTCATAAAAAGATATTCAGAAAGGATAAAGGC
The DNA here is from genome assembly GCA_021797265.1 of Thermoplasmata archaeon. Next base: position 12,034 of record JAJZZZ010000017.1, on the reverse strand, counting down.
AAAATCAAGCTGTTGTGGCGAGTCAGCTGGCTGTTCTTCAGGATCAGGTTCCCAAAAACAGGTGGAAGCATCTGAAAGCAGTTGCTGCGCGGGCTCCTCTTGCACGTCAGACGTGCAATATGGTGAGTTGAAAGACAAACTGGGGGATGTCAGCGGGCAGTCGTTTGGGTGTGGTAACCCTATAGGCCAATCCTCAGTTATGATTGGGGATACTGTAGTTGATTTGGGATCTGGTGCTGGACTTGACTGTATAAGAGCGGTTTCCAGGGTTGGTGCTACTGGTAAGGTTGTGGGTGTAGACATGTCTGAAGAGATGATTGCCAAAGCTACTCAAAATGTAAGAAAAATGGGATTAGATGAACAGGTTTCTTTTGTTAAAGGAGATATTGAAGATATTCCCCTAACAGACAATTTTGCTACACTTGTAATCAGCAATTGCGTCCTTGCACTGGCGCCAAACAAGCAAAAAGTATTCAACGAGGTTTACAGGATTCTAAAACCGGGGGGTAGGTTCATAATCTCAGATGTAGTGAGTGCAGAAAACATTCCACAAGAGATGAAGGATGATGTAGAATTGTTTTCAAACTGCATTTCAGGGGCGTCTCAGGTGGATGAATACTATAAGGCTATTCTGGCTGCAGGTTTTACCAATGTTGAAGAGCTGGAAAGACAAAACTACGGTTCTCTTGATGCCGGTGGAGTGGGCATAAGTTTGTTCAGCATAACCGTCATGGGGTACAAGTACACGTAGTCTCAGCCTATTGTCGGAACGAGAAATGCAACAAAAATAAAGGTGTAAATAATGTTTATTTGTAAACTCCAACAGAGTGGCTCTCTGGCAGGAAAGTGTAAAGCTTTTGCATTTTTTCATCAAAGGTCAGGGTGTGGCTTCCATATTCTGTTCGAATTTCTTGTACCTTTTCAAGAGTTTTTCCGTTGAAAACCTGCACTACACCAGGTTCACCAATGCTGCAATAAACAAGGTCTTGCTTCCTGTTATACCAGAGGACATCCGGAGCCCCTTCCAATTTAGCCTTTTGGCCAATTTTCATTTCCTTTAAATCGATGGTAACTAGAGTGGCGTCGTCACATGCAACAAAAGCGGTCTTGCCTTCAATAACAAGTCCATGGGGGCCCTTTTGATCAACGTCGAAGAATCTGGTCTTTTTGAAGTCCTTCGCGGATATAAATTCCAGACCTGGAGGGTCCATTATGTTGACAATGTACTCGTCACTTTCTTTCCTGTAGGTGCTCCATCTTGGTCTTCCGCTGAGGTGAACAGAAGCAATTATTTCACCAGTTTTCTGGTTGTGAAATCTTGCCTGGTTGTCACCGACATCAGCAGTCATGAGAATCTCCCTTGCACCGTCAACTGCTAATCCATTGGGTTTCTTCCCGGTTTTAAATTTCCTGACTGCTTCCAGGGAAACAGGGTCTATAGCAAGAATGTGCCCTTCAGCTCTTGAGGCTGCAAAGATTTTTTTCGTAACCGGATCAAACACAACCCCGCTTCCGCCAGCACAGTCAGGTATGGTTTTTATCCACTTGTCTTCTTTGCCGTCAAGCACTTCAACAGTTCCGGAACTGGTATGTGCCACAAAGACTCTGCCGGACGTCTGATCAACATCGGCATGGTCGAACTCGCATTCATTCTCCTCTGGAAGTTCCTTTCTTATTTTAAAATTCAGCAACAGTATCTTTTCCCTTCAAGTTAACGAGATTTCACTTCTTGGTATGTTCGAGTTTTGCCTTTCCTTCCATTTTACCTTTGACATAAGCGTACATGGCATCGTAGAAAGGAAACTGTAATTTCATGTTCTCGTGGTCATCCTCTGCAATTTCTCTGAATCCAAGGGCTGCAGCTTCCAGTCCTGCTGACTCAGGAGGGGCATCTGGCATGTTTGCATCAGCTCCCCTTACAATCCTGGCAAATTCAAGAAGGGCTGCGTCTTTGAGGTTATATTTCTTTATGACGGCATCAAAGCTCACGTATTCTTTTCCATTTTCTTCATAATGGAACAATTCTGCCCCAGGTGTGTCAAATGCAATGGCATTTTCTTTCTTAGCTGTTTCTAATACTTTTTCTTTCGGCACAAAAAGAAATACCGGATCTTTATCCACAAATCTTGAGATTACCCAAGGGCAAGCAATTCTGTCAACCTTGGCCTTTTCTCTAGTTACCCACTTCATCAGAATCACTGCCAACATTTTTCTTTTTAATAAAATACTTTGTGTATTCCGGAAACACTACAAAATTCTACAGGAAAAGTTAAGCATGAAAGCGGTTGCTCTGTGAATCTAATTTCAAAATCTGTGGCCCGGTGGAAAACTAAGCTATCGCGTACTTATAATTATGAGGTTTTCACTTATTTATCCATCAGATGGAGATTCGCAACTCCACAATGGGCACGTTTCACGGATAGGGTTGCACTCCCGGGGAGCATTGATGCTATGTCTGCAGAGCAGCAAGGGAGAAAGAGTGGGTTGCATAACGCTTTATTCTATGGGATATCGCTAATGCTCTCGCTCATAATCATCGTGGTTTCAACCGCAGTTTTCCTGGTATTTATATATCTGGAAGGCAGTGTGCCAGATAGTTTCTTCCTCCTCTATCTTGGGGTTTTGGCAACCAATCTGGCGGTCTCCGTGGTTTCCACCAGGCAGCTCATAGCGTTGATCCCGGCTCTATCTCTTCTGAATAAAACTTCTGAAGTCGAATATCCTCCCGGAAAGAAGAGTGGAACCGCAATCTATAGCCCGGCCCCCATAGCTTACAATGATGAGAGATATTTCACAGAGGCTGAAATAGAAATCATAGAACTCCTCAGGAAAAACAATAACAGATTGCTGCAGAGCAGGCTAGTTTCATCTGTTGGAGCCTCCAAGGCGACCGTATCCAGAGTTATCTCTTCTCTGGAAAGCAAAGGGGTAATAGTAAAGCTGAGAAAGGGCGTAACCAACGAGATAATTCTTTCAGAAACCAATTTCAAATAGTTTCCTGAAACATGTTTCAGCCATTGGTTAAGAACTGTTTCAGCATTTATTGGAAACATGGAGAAAAAAGCAGAGAATCTGGTCTGGGTTCTTGTAGGGCTTGTCGCCGTAATTGCAGCAGTTGCAATTATCACCTCTGTTTTGTTTGGTGGCAGATACACAAATGGAACATTCGGCCCATACGGAATGATGGGGGGATATTATGGCATGGGTTTGATAATGCCCATCATCGGGGTAATATCAGTTATTTTTGTAATTGTATTTGTATTTTTCATACTGGATGCTCTCAGAGTGTCAGATCGGCATTTTGACAGTGCTTACAGCTTCAGGGCTGAGGAAATTGCCAGAGAGAGATTTGCAAAAGGGGAAATTTCAGAGCAGGAATACTATGCAATGTTGGAAAAGTTAAGGAAATAGGTGTTTAGATGAACAAACACAGGTTGTTTGGGTTAATTTCCGTGGCTGGACTAGCACTGGTTGTAATAATTTCTGCATCATACATCTGGGAATTCTCAGGTTATGCCAACGCACAGAATACTGGATTCATGACAGGTGCAGAACTGTCTTCTCTCAATGCAAGTCCACCCGGCATATACGTTTCGCATTCCAATTCAACAATTTACCTTAACAATTCGGTGGATCTGCCGGTAATGATGGGGCCAATGGATGCCCCGAGCATGTACAGTTTTGAAATCCTCGGGATGTTTAATCCCACTTTAACAGTAATGCAGGGAACCACCCTAGATTTCACCGTGATTAATGTGGATACAGACTCTTACCACAATTTTGTGATGAGCCACTCAGGGCCGCCCTACTACATGGGTAGCATGATGCAAAGTTCTGGCTTGATGAATAACATGAATTTCCTGCCACCTGTACATTCAGGCAGTTATGCCTATTCCAACCTGAGTTATAGCTTCTCCACACCTGGAACCTACTGGTATCTTTGCACTTATCCGGGGCATGCAGCCGAGGGAATGTATGGAAAAATCGTTGTAGTTTGAACCTCCAACCATATTTTTCTAAATATTATTTGTAAAAAAACACTAATTTGAGTCCAAACCCGGTCGCTTAAACGGGAAATTTCTCAACCATTTCTCGTGTCATAATCAATGAACGCATATAGCGGCCAACCTTACTTCATGCCAACGCAGCCATTTAGACAGCATTATTTTGAAAAGATTCGAACTAAAACTTCCTCTCTTTTACTTCCTCCTAAAAAGCCAGTTTCCATATTATGGCTGTTCAGTTGACACCGCCAGCCCTGAAAGAAGGTGAGCTAAATCTTCGGATTCACCCCTCGAAATTTATGAGAAAATGCCTTTCGGGTCTCCAAAATCCTTATTTTTTTCTGCCAAATAATTTAAACCTTATTTGGACTATGTGGTTCAATGATGCCGGGACAAATGCCTCCACAAGGGGACATTATAGGATTTGAAACTGAAGAGGAACCGAGATGGGTCACCGTGAAGCTGGAGGATGGATCGGTCATCCAGATAAAGATGGAAATAGTTGCAATTATGAAAGGCGGAAATGACCAGAACACTGGATTACCGATTTATATGGTCCAGGCAACTAATATCATAAGAATGGTCAAAGTTCCGAAGGAACTGATTAAAAAAGGATCTCCTCCAGATGATGGGAAAGGGGCTAACCTATACAGGTGATTTTCCCTTTAGGATCCGCGTTCAATTAACTTCTATAACCTACTGAGGTTGCCATAACCCTCATCAAAATACTGGCAGAACCCGCATTTCAATTGCTCAGAAAATTATTCTTACAGTGGACAGCTGTCAGAACAGTCTAAAGAACAAGGCATTTTAACCAGCAAGTGATTTTGATACAGTGGATGAGAAAGACTGGGCCATAATTGACATTCTGAGGCGCAATGCCAGAACCTCTAATTCAGACATAGGCAGGGAGCTTAATGTCTCAGAAGGCACCGTAAGAAAGAGAATTCAGAAGCTTCTTGACGAAGGTGCCATTAAGAAATTCACAGTTGTCCTGAGAAATGAGGGCGTGGAAGGGATGGTCCTCATCCGAACCGACCCCAAGAGGGCAAAGGAATTGCTTGATTTCATAACAGACCGGTTTGACGAAGTTTATGAGTTCTCTGGTAGGTTTGACCTTGCAATACGTGTAAATTGCAAATCCCTGGAAGAGCTCAACAAGATTGTTGACGGGCTCAGGGAAATGGATGGGATCCGAAACACTGATACTATAATACGCCTGCATTGATAATTCCATCATTCGATATAATTAAATATCAACTTTTTATGGGAAAAAGGAGGGAACTACATGGCAGAGGAAAACGTCATTTTCGTCGGAAAAAAACCAACAATGAACTACGTACTAGCTGTTGTAACCCAGTTCAACAACAATGTTGACAGGATTACTATAAAAGCCCGTGGCAAAGCAATAAGCAAAGCCGTCGACATAGCAGAGATAACACGTCATAAGTTCATTCAAAACGCAAAATACGAGAACATTAAGGTAGAAACAGAAAAACTCCAGGGAGAAAGGGGAGAGTCGAACGTTTCTTCCATAGAAATAACCCTCATAAGATGATGCGGTGTTTTACGCCAACTCACATAATTTTCCTTTTTCAATCCTCATTGGCCTATTGCGAAAATTAGGAAAAAATAATTGGCAATCATTAAATGACCCGGTTAAATTAAGGCATGGTACAGTGAGCACATGAGAGACTTCCTGGATTGGAGCATCAGTTTGCATGGGAAGGTGGACGAGGTCAATGAGAGATTGCTTCTCGCGATCCGCACCGACCAGGAAGAATTATACAGGATGTCAAAGTACACCATTGAGGCTGGAGGAAAGAGATTCAGGCCCCTTCTCACCATTCTTGCATATGAGATAAGCAGTGAAGGCCACTACTCCAATATACTAGACCTTGCAGCCGGGTACGAACTTATACACACTGCAAGCCTCATTCACGATGATATTATAGACAATGCTGCAACCAGGAGAGGAAGACCGACTCTCAACAACGTGGATGGCGTTGCAAATGCAATTGTTGTGGGCGATTACCTGTTTGCAAAGGCATATGAACTGGGGTCCAGGTATGGCACAGTAGTGTCAAAAATTATGGCAGATGCATCAAGCAGGCTCGCTGAAGGCCAGACACTGGAGGCTTTCAGCCTGGGAAATCTCGATCTGAGCGAAGAGACTTACCTGGAAATAATCAGCAACAAAACGGCGAGATTCTTCGAGGCATGCGCAATGGGTGCTACCGTTGCTGCTGGAGCTGGAACGGCAATTTCCAATGCTCTGAGCAATTTTGCCTACAACCTGGGGATGGCTTTTCAGGTAACTGATGACATCCTGGACATAGTTGGCGATTCAAGTAAACTCGGTAAGCCTACATTCACGGACATAAGGCACAGTGCAATCACCCTGCCCCTTATACACACCCTGCGGAAGACAGATGCAAATGGCAGGGATGAGCTTAAAAGAAAACTTCTGGAAGGGGAAAGCGGAGAGGTTGACATGAACCTTAAAAACCTCATGGTCGAGACCGGAGCAATCGATTATTCATTTTCAGTTGCGAAAAGGTATTCTCAGATTGCCCTGGAATCCCTCAAGGACACTGGTAAGTCACCGGACCTTAATCTTCTAATGGAACTTGCCATGATTGTCATTGAAAGAATAGAGGAACTCAGCTAATCATTTTCCTGATTTTCTGCACCGCTGTTAATTTCCTTCCTAAACTTTTCAATGTCTTTGGGCTTTACTTCAAGTACAAAAGTACCTTCGTATCCGCAATCATTGCAGCGGTAGATTGCTCCTATGAGCCCACCTGCGATCCAGTAAACATGGGTTGAGGCACATTTAGGGCAAATCTTGACCATTTCAGGTGTTTTCAAAAATTTACCTACAATACATGCCATGTGATGAAACCACATAACAGTTCTCAGCGGATTCATATGGTTAAATGTGGGCAAATCTAATTCAATTATCAACTGATATGCCATAAATAAAGCCGCTTATGAGAAAAACTATTGCTTATGCATGCCTTTCAGTGTTATGAGCGGACAGAATTTTGACAGTTTCAGAGAGGGCACTCTTAATGCCTTGGGGTTGAAGGGACTGAATTCCGGAATATTTGACGGACAATGGAAGGATTTGAAGGGAAGGAATGTGTACAAATCTTCAAGTCCCGTAGATGGAAAACACATTGCTGACCTGACACTGGCAAACAGGGAAGATTTTGATTCAATAGTAAGGAACTCACGTAAGATATTCGAGGAATGGAGAGAATATACGGCTCCGCGGAGAGGGGAGATAATACGATCCCTTGGCGACCTTCTCGTGAGGAAGAAAAAGGAACTTGGCGCCCTTGTTACTTTGGAAGTTGGAAAAACACCATCCGAAGGTGAAGGTGAAATACAGGAAATGATCGACGTTGCTTACTTCGCTTCCGGCCTCTCGAGGCAGCTTTATGGTCTGACCATGGGAAGTGAGAGGCCATTTCACAGGCTCTATGAGCAATGGGTACCTCTGGGTCCCGTAGGCATCATAAGTGCTTTCAACTTCCCAGCCGCAGTGTGGTCATGGAATTCCATGATTGCGGCAGTGTGCGGAGACACTGCGATCTGGAAACCGTCAACAAAGGCTGCACTTGTAGCCACAGGCGTAATGCATGCGGTTTCAGAGGCACTCAGTGATCTTGGGGCACCGCAGATATTCAGCCTTATGGTCAGCAGGGGAAACGAAGGAGGAGAATGGATATCAAACGAACCTGGAATTCCACTGGTTTCATTCACCGGTTCCACAAATACGGGAAGAAACCTTTACCAGAAGGTCTCTTCCAGAATGGGGAGATCTATTCTGGAGCTGGGAGGGAACAATGCTGCCATCGTTACGGAGAAGAGTGACATGAATGTGGCACTGAAGGGTGTGGCTTTCGGAGCTTTGGCAACTGCCGGCCAGAGATGTACCAGCACCAGGCGGGTAATTATACAGGATTCCATCTACGAAGAGTTTGTTGGAAAACTGCAGAAGGTGTACTCCAACGTCAAGATAGGTAACCCCAACGACCCTGGAGTACTGGTAGGCCCGCTTATCGACGGAAAGGCAGTGAAAACATACCTGGATGCAATAGAAACTGCCAGAAAGCAGGGCGGAAAAGTCCTCCATCAGGGGAAATCTATGAAAATTCAGGGACTAGAGGAAGGCAATTATGTTTCACCGACAATAGTTGAAGCTAAGCAGGACATGCCAATAGTCAAGGTGGAGACTTTCGGGCCTCTCCTTTACGTTTTCAAATACCACTCCTTTGACGAAGCCCTGAAAATGCATAACGATGTTCCACAGGGCCTTTCCTCTGCTATTTTTACAACCGATATTCGAGAAGAAGAGGAATTCCTTTCGGCCAGAGGCTCAGACTGCGGAATTGCAAACGTCAATACGAGCACAGCGGGAGCTGAAATAGGCGGTGCCTTTGGCGGAGAGAAGGAAACCGGCTATGGCAGGGAGAGTGGAACTGATTCCTGGAAAGCATACATGAGGCGCCAAACCGTTACAAAGAACTTCGGAAAGGACGTTCCACTATCTCAGGGTGTTAAGTTCGACGTATAATTTCCCACATTTTTATTATTGGTAGTAATTTTTTTATCATTAATCATTTTGAAGTCGGTCATTATGAGCAAATGCTGCAGATGGAAACTTCAAGCATTACTGAATTGAAATTTGTCAAGTCCGTAGAGGTTGTGCCCGCAAAGAACCTCGACATTGAAGATTTCAGGCAGGCTGCTTCACTTTTATCGGATGTTGCGGATGTGGTCACAGCACCGGAAAATCCCATGGGAATGCCGGGAATCGATCCTATCATTTCCACCTATCTCATCGCTAAGGAATACAACCTCATAGCAATGCCCCACCTTACTCCAAGAGACAAGAACCGGCTTTTTATCCATTCACAGGTAATCACTGCCCTGAAAATCGGCATCAGGAACTTCTTTGTCATTGGTGGCGATCCCATAAGCAAGAAGCTTGACTCTAAGGAAGTCAGGGAAATAGATGTACTGCAGACAATCAACACAATAAGGCAGTCTGAAGTTTTCCTGAAGGAACCTTTTCCAAAGGTGGGAATCGGATCCGCGTTCAACCCCTACAGGGAAGTGGAGCAGGAGATTCTTGCAAAGAAGCTTGAAAACGGTTCAAATTTCTTCATAAGCCAGATCATCTTTGAGGCGGAACACCTGAAAAAGGACTGGATACGAAACAGATCCTTCAGGCTGTCTGCAGGCTTCATGCCCCTTACAAGGAAGAGCCAGATTGAAGGGATAAAGAAGATGGGGGTAAGATTTTCAGAGGAAACGCTCAAAAAACTTGACCAGGCTGAAGACATTACAGCAACTTCCACAAGGTTGATCCTGGACGCATTCGATGAAGCCAGGGAATATGTTGACGGCATTCACGTAATGCCTTTGGGCAACAACAGGCTTGCAAAACAGATATTGGAGAGTATATAGATGGCAGAAATACTTAAACTGACATATGGAATATTTCCGAAAACAGAAAAGCTCAGAGTGAGGGTAGGCAGATGGGAGAGGAAAATCCTGCCGGCAAGGGAACTTGAAGATCTAATCAGGGAAGAAACTGAAGCATTCCAGAAACTTGCAAGGGAAAACAGGATTTCCGCATTCACTGACCCACTGTTCAACTGGTATGATATTTTCAGGCCACTGTCGCTTCTGTCCGGAGGGATAGAGCTTGGGCCACTTACGAGATATGGGGAAACCAACACGTTCTACAGGCTACCGGAGGTCAGAGGACCCCTTTCCCTGAACGGGACCCCTTGGGAATATAAGGAGCTCGGTGAGAATCCTCCCCTGCCACTTTACCACGTTGACCAGGGTGCAGACCAGCTGGCCTTTGTTCCAGGGCCTGTAACCTTCTTCCATTTCTGTGGGAATGTGGCTGCAGAAAGTTTTGGGAATTTCTCTGAACAGCTTGGGAGATTTTACAGCCAGGCTCTGGCCAAATTCAAGTTCAAAAAGTTCCTGGTTTTTGAGTCGGTTCCACTTGGGGATAAAGATCTCGGGCCATTTTACAAATCAGTGGACCCTGAAAAAACCATTCTGGTAACTACAGGAAAACTTGAAGGCAAGACACTTGCCTCGGCCGGCAAAAAATTCCATTCCGTTGTGACAGGGGATGAAAGTGGTAATATCAGAACTGCAGCCAAATATTCAGCCATTCCGGGCCTAGCTCTCATAGATGCCCACAATACAAAGCTGGAAGACCCCAAGGCAATCACTAATAAGGCAAATGACCTTGGAAAGGAGCACGGCATAAACAGGCTCTATGTTACCCACTCTGATTATCTCGACTTCTTCCCGAGGGAGATCGCAGAGAAAAAGGTCCAGCTCATAGGGAAAATAGGTGAGTAAAATGTCAGAAAATCTCTTTATAACCCAGGAAATAGGAAGCTTCAGAAAACCAGATTATCTAAGCAAGAAATTCCACACCATTGAGGGGCAGAAGGAATTCTTCGACCTTGCAAGGAAGGCAACAGTTGAGACCATTGACCTGTTCGAAAAGTCCGGGCTGGACAACCTTGGAGTAGGAGGGGAGATGTTCAGGTGGGAGATGTATGAGCATCTTGCTGCAAACGTTGGCGGCCTGGAATTCTACGGAATGGTAAGGTCTTTTGACAACAGATATTACAAGAAAGGGAGTGTTGTATCCAAAATTACAAGAAAGAACCCTTTTCATGTCGAAGAGCTTGAATATGTGCTTTCCCGGACAAAAGGGAAGCTAAAGGTACCAATTACCGGGCCATATACCATGATGGACTGGTCCTTCAATGAATATTATAAAGACAGGAGAGAGCTGGCAAACGCCTATGCAGACGTCATAAACCAGGAAATCAGGGCACTGAAAAAAGTATGGGAAAAGGCCAGAGGCAATGAGACACTGGAGATACAGATCGACGAGCCAGCAGCCACTACCCATCCGGGAGAAATGGACATTGTTACTGAATCAGTCAACAGGTCATTCCAGGGGATAAGCGCCATAGAGCCGACAATACATGTCTGTTACAGCGTGGATTACAGGTACCTTTACAACACTCTCCACGATCTGAAGGTTCAAGGCCTTAACCTTGAGTACGCAAACAGGGACAAATACTCTGGAGGGACATCCATAGACCAGAGGCCAGGGTACGCTGATCTGAAGGCTTTCAACGAAGTAAACCAGACCCTTTCCGAGAAAAAATTCATCGGGCTTGGGGTTACTGACATACACGTGGACTTTGTTGAACCGGTTTCACTGATTAAGGACCGAATTGAGGCAGCAGTAAAACTTGTGGAGGATCCAAAGCTACTCAGGATTAACCCTGATTGCGGCCTCAGAACAAGGTCAAGGCAGATAGGATTCGACAAACTGAAAAATATGGTGGATGCAGTCAAGGATTTGAGAAAATCCTACTGAAATCCAATTTTGCTTTTCTTTTTCGCAAACACTCTGTACCCCATGTATATGTAAAACCCAATGGCTCCCAATAGAACAAGGTTGACGCCCAGGTAGACAGGGTTGGCATAAGTTATTTTCACAACCTGGCTCTGGTAAACCTGCGAATTGCTAAGCCGAACCACCACTGACACATAATGGGTGCTTCCGGGGGTCAATCCGTCCAGGAAGGCATAGCTGGTATTCTGGGAAGTGACTGTCGTAATGCCCGGGCTCAGGAAATTCTGGTTGTTGGACACATACACCTGGTAAATTGAGAAATTCTGGCCTTTATACGGTGTCCATGAAATATAGCCAAAATAGAAAAGCAGAGGGAAGTAATGTGTTATGGAGACAGATTCTCCCGGTGCGACAGATATCTTTGACGGGCTCATCCTGATGTTCAGTACGGTCGAAGACGTGATGTTAAGCGGGGTGCTGAAGTTGTCGTACATTTGTGCCGAAGCGCTGACATTGTACTTTCCTGTTGTAGGGTAGAGGAAATAATATCCAGTGGAGTTTGTGTAAGATGCATCAGTGGAATTTAACCTCACTAATGCACTTTCTA
>JAJZZZ010000135.1 GCA_021797265.1 Thermoplasmata archaeon | reverse complement strand
AGGATGATGGTGATGCCACATTGGCATAAGTATCATAGTCGGTCTGATTCATGAAATAAAATTTCGGGCTTGAAGATATGCCGATTACTGTTACGGCGGCAGAGCTGCTGAGGTTCAGTGGCTGTGACACATACAGTCCGCTTGTGGATTCATGGGTGAAATCTGTATATGTATGAATGAGGCTGTCTCCAGCAAATAGGCCGACACCTGAAATAACTATTCCAACAACAAGCATAATCAGGCCGATCTTCAGTATTCTCTTCCTCAATAATTCACCGAGACAGTCTCTTGAGCAACTATTCGAATAAATACATTTGTATGTAGTACAATGTATAATTGCACTCAATTGCAGATTTCATGATGCATTTTCACCTGCTGAATTGAGGTAAATATTTAGACAATGTGGCAATTCGGTGTTATGGAATTTAACCTGTCAATGTCCAGCCAGAAAATAGAAACCCGCGACTTTGATGCAATGATTATAGGATCAGGTGCGGCCGGAATGTCCGCTGCTGTTTACGCAGCGAGGTCCGGACTGAAAGTTGTAATACTGGATCAGAGTGTGGCAGGCGGCCTGACAGCAGAAGCTCCACTGGTTGAAAATTATCTTGGGTTCAAGGCCATAAAAGGAACCGATCTTGCATCAAACTTCGCAAAACATGCACAGGAATATGCTCAGATAATAGACAGCACGCAGGTTACATCAGTAAAGCAGACAGAAAAGGGCTTTTCGGTGGAAACGTCAAGAGGAGAATTCACCTGCAGATCAGTAATTGTTGCCACGGGCACATCCCACAAGCATCTTGGCGTACCAGGCGAGAATGAGTACTATTCAAGGGGGCTTTCCTACTGCTCAACTTGTGACGGCTACCTGTTCAAGGGCAAGAGGGTGGTTGTAATCGGCGGTGGTAATTCCGGTGCCATAGCAGCCATAAGTATGAGTGAGTATACATCTTCTGTGACTGTCCTGGAATACATGGACCATTACATGTGCGAAAAGGCCTATGAGGACAGCATAAAATCAAGGAACATCAAATACATAACAAATGCACAGGTCCTTGAGATAACGGGAGATAGAAAGAAAGTCACAGGTGTCCGGTACAGGGACAGGAATTCCGCGAAAGAATCAGTAGTGGAAACTGACGGGGTATTCATTTACGTTGGCCTGGTGCCGCAGACAGATTTCCTGAAATCATCCGGAGTGGAGCTTTCTGACCGCGGATATATTGTGACTGACAGGAAGGGAAGGACCAGTGTTGCCGGCATATACGCCGCAGGCGATGTGGTCAAGGATACAGAGGCCCAGATAGCAACTGCCGTAGGAGACGGCTGCCGGGCATCCCTTGCCATGTATGGTGATATGGTAAGGGCAGGAAAGAGGTAAACCAAAACAAGTTTTTATCTAATTTGGAACTATCCTGAAGTGGTGGTTCATTGAATCTCTATGAATACATGGGTAAAGAAATCTTCAGAAAATATGGTGTACCCGTTCCTGACAGTTATGTGGTTGATCAGGCTTCAGAAATTAAGGAATACAGAAAGCCGGTAGTTGTAAAATCCCAGATTCTTCTGGGTGGAAGAGGGAAATCCGGCGGCATTAAATTCGCAAGAAGTGCCGACGAAGTCAAGTCATCTGTTAATGAGCTGCTTGGGGCAAAGATACGGGGACTCACAGTCACAAAGGTTCTCGTTGAGGACATGATTAACATCAAGCACGAGTATTATGTGAGCATTACGCTCAACAGGTCAGACCGCGCACCTGTGCTCATAACAAGCCCATCTGGCGGTGTGGAAATCGAATCAGTTCCCCAGAACCAGATATTCACCAGGCGGATAGATCCGCTGCTGGGATATTCCGACTATATCGGCAGGGAAGCTGCAAAATTCATGAAGTTTGACAAAAACCTCTCTGCACAGTTCAGGGATATTCTTGAAAAACTGTACAGGGTGTTCCAGGAGGAAGACTGCGAACTGGTTGAGATAAACCCGCTTGTTGAAACAGCCGAGGGAAACCTTATAGCAGCTGATGCCAAGGTCATTATGGACAACGATTCCATGTTCAGGCATAAGGACATAAAGATAACAGACCCCGAGAAGACCCCACTTGAGCTTGAGGCCCAATCCAAAGGGTACTCATTCATAGAGCTGGATGGGCAGATTGGCGTCATAGCAAACGGTGCAGGCCTGACAATGGCCACGCTGGATGCGCTCACACTTCACAAGGGCAAGCCTAGAAACTTCCTGGACCTTGGTGGAACAGACGACGTGGAGATTGTGGTGAATGCCTTTGATCTGGTATTGAAAGCGGACCCCAGGGCAATCCTGGTGAACATTTTTGGCGGAGTGACAAAGGCCGATACAGTTGCAAATGGAATCGCTGCTGCAAAGAAGCGGTTCAAGATAACTAAGCCAATTGTTGTCAGGCTCAGTGGAGTGCATGAGGATGAGGGAAGGAAAATTCTCAATGACAACGGTATTGAATCTTTCCCCACAATGATGGAAGCAATTGAGAGAGTTGTGAAAGTTGCAGGAGGCGCTTAAATGTCAGTACTGGTAGATAAGAATACAAGGGTTATAGTTCAGGGGATAACGGGCCATCAGGGATCATTCCACGCTGGAGAGATGCTTAAATTCGGGACGAACATCGTAGCAGGAACCTCACCAGGCAAGGGTGGAACAAAGTTCCAGGACAAGGTGCCGGTTGTGGACAGTGTGGCTGATGCCATGGGCTTCCAGCCAAACGCCACAATGATATCTGTTGCTGCACCATTTGTCAGGGATGCGGCCTTCGAGGCCATAGACCAGGGCATAAAGCTCGTGTACATCCTGACGGAACACGTTCCATTCCATGATACAATGGAAGTCGTCCATGAGGCAAAACTCAGGGGAATCACCGTAATCGGCCCAAACGGTCCAGGGATCACGGTTCCATTTGACTGCAAGATAGGCATAATGCCAAACCAGATATTCAAGCAGGGCGACGTGGCCGTTGCATCAAGGAGCGGAACCCTCACCTATGAAATCGTGGATGCCATAACAAGAAGCGGAAGAGGGGAAAGCGCGGTAATCGGCCTTGGAGGAGACCCTGTCGTGGGCCTGACATTCATCGATGTCCTCAAGATGTTTGAGGCTGACGATAGAACAAAGAAGATCGTCCTTGTTGGTGAAATCGGGGGAAACAACGAGGAACTTGCGGCAAAGTACATCAAGGAACACATAAAGAAGAAGGTTGTGGCATATATAACCGGCAGGAGCGCACCACCAGGAAAGAGGATGGGACATGCAGGTGCCATCATCGAAAAAGGAGTGGGAACTGCAGATTCCAAGATAAAAGCTTTCAACGAGGCCGGAGTCCAGGTGGCAGAATATCCCATGGATGTGCCAAAACTCCTCTGAGGTGATCAACATGAAGAGAGACATAATCTCAGTACTTGACATGGAGGACGATCTTGCAGACATAATAGATCTGTCCATAAAATTCAAGAGGCAGAGATA
>JAJZZZ010000134.1 GCA_021797265.1 Thermoplasmata archaeon | reverse complement strand
TGGGAGCTGCAATAGTTGTTTTAGCATTTATATATGGGAGTTCACTTTTTCCTATTTTAATAGCAGTTCTGGTAATCACGCCGGAATCTGTTGCCGTACTCTCTTCATTGAGCATCGTTTCCAAACAGCCCCAGACGTGGGAAAATGCAATAATGGTCAGAAGAATTGGACTTAAACGGATGATATCTCTTCTCCCTTACACTGTTATAATGATTGCAGGGCTTCTTCTGTCTGTACTCTCACCATTGTATGCCGCCTTGGAGGCGGTTGCCCTTGCAGTTGCCCTATATGTCTTCCTCAGCAGGAAGAACTACTGGGAAGGCATGGTTTCAAAACTGGCCGAGAGCAGTTATATATGATTTTTACTGGGTGATCACACCGGTACAGCCGTCAATGTGGAGGGTATCTCCCGGTTTGATGATGATTGAGAACCTGGTGTTGCTCAATACGGTGACACCCTTCTCCCGGATGCTCTCTTTCAGTTTCGTCGAGATATTTGGAATAAATATTACTGCTTTCAGCTTCTCAATCTTGATGCCCTCGGGTATCTCCTGTGTGTCCAGCACAAGGATGTCTCCCTTCCCTGACTTGTTAACAAATGCCTTTCCAGTGAGGCTTTTGCCTGCGGGGTAGCCTCTTCCCACAAAGTTGCCCACAGTAGCGACCCTGACTTCATTTGTGCCCCCAAACAGGAAATAAGGGGCACCTGAGGTGATTATAACTCTGTCTCCCCTTTTGAGGAAGGTCTTTTTCTCCACATAGGACAGTGCCTCGACAGGGTCTATTTCCTCATCGCCACCATCAATGACCAGTGGTTCCACCCCACGGTACAGGTTTAATTTTCGGGCAAGCCTCTCAGAAGTTACCGTGGCTATTATGGGAACCTTGGGCCTTACAGCGGACAGCATCTTTGCTGTATTGCCAGTCTTGGTGAAAGCTAAAATTGCATCTGCATTGATTTCCACAGAAATCATTTTGGCGGCTCGTGCGATTGAATACGCCACCTGATTTCCAAGAAACTCTTCCGGTTCTTTCAGCTGGAAGTTTCTGGACTCAACATATTCTGCGATGTCCTTCAGGTATTTCACTGCCATATCTGGATAATCGCCAATTGAGCTCTCCTCAGAAAGCATCAAGGCATCGGCATTGTCCATTATGGCGTTTGTGACATCTGAGACTTCCGCTCTTGTCGGGCTGCTGGATTTCACCATTGATTCAAGCATTTGGGTGGCTACAATTGTGGGAACCCCTTGCATATGCGATTCTTCGATGATCTTTTTCTGGGCTATAGCCACTTCCTTAAGCGGAAGTTCGACTCCAAGGTCTCCCCTGGCAACCATGATGAAGTCTGAAACTTTGGCGATATCACGGATATTCTGGAAGCCGTTCTTGGTTTCAATCTTTGATACGATGAACTGGTCTCCACCCTCTTTCATGATGATTTCCTGCAGCTCTTCGACATCTTCCTTCCTCTGAACGAATGAGAGGGCGAACATGTCAACTTTAGCCACAATTCCTTCCTTAAGGTAGGCAATATCCCGTTCTGTAAGGTTTCCAAGTGGTAGGAATTTTCCCGGGATGTTTACCCGGCTCCTGTCTCTTAAAACTCCATCATCCATGGATTCAAGCACAATGCCTCCCGAATCCTTTCCTGCAACTCTCATGCGGATCTTACCGTCGCTCAGAAGAACAAGATCCTTCAGCGAAAGTATATCGTATATTTCCGGGTGTGAAAATGAAATGACGCCGTCATTTCTGGAGTTGAGCTTGAACTTTTCCCCGATCTCCACTTTCAATTCTCCGCCACTAAACTGGCCTGTCCTCAATTCCGGCCCCTTTAGATCAACCATTATTCCGACATGCCTGCCTGTTTCTGCATTGAGTTTATTCACAAAATCTGCAACTTTTGCTATGTATCCTGGTGTTATGTGGGCGGTGTTTATCCTTATGACCGACAGTCCACTCTCATACATTGAAAGAAGTGGCTCCCTTTGAAAACTTGAAGGCCCAATAGTTGCCACAATCTTCGCGTTTGACACAATACAATATATTCTGAATCTATTTAATTTTGAATCTGAATTTTGGAAACTTATCTCTGCATGGATCTGGGAAGTCAGCGCAGGATATCGCCAGGAAGGAATTTCCCGTTGAGAATGGAAGTGCCGATAAGCATTCCCAGATATGGTGACACATCGTTTTCAAGCAAGTAGCTGCTGTCAATTCCACTTTCAAGCACTATTTCAATTCCACTCTCCTTGTGCTTTTGAAGAACCTGAGATTCCCGGGGCTCCATTTTCAATGTTTTCAGGTTTCTCCTGTTGTATCCGTAGATAATGCCTTTCTGTGGCTTCAGTTCATCAAGAAACATGAGATCATGAAATTCGACCAGTGCTTCCATTCCCAGGGATATTGCATAACTGCTCAACTCTAGGACCTTTTCAACGCCGAGAAAATCAAGTATGAAAAGTACTGCATCGGCCCCGGAATTGAAAGCATTCTCAACCATGAGGTTGTTGGACACAAAATCCTTGTCAAGAATGGGAAGATTTAGGTTCTGCACCATTGTAATGTCGGCATATTTCCCCAGAAAATAATCGGGCTCTGTTAAAATGCTTAAACCTGCGACATTTTTGAGTTCCGCTTTACTGAAATAATCAATTGGCTCAATATCCTTTTCAAGATTAAAGCCTGAAGGGGACTTTCTCTTGAATTCAGATATTATTCCAGGTTTTCCTAACTTCTTGAAATTCAGGAGATTCTCTTTTAGGCTAATCGGATCCCTGGCACGACTGTATTTAACAGGCTTCCGCAGTCGGTTTCTATTATAAATAAGCTCAACGGTGTTCACTGGCCACACCTATAAAATTCCTCAGTATTTCTCTGCCATATTGGGAGTAGTAACTTTCCGGATGGAACTGTAAACCGAAGTTACGGCCATCTTCTGAGTGAAAGGCCATCGCGGTCCCGTCAGTGGCTGAAACTGCATCCACAATTATGTTCCGGTTGGGTTTTATGGCAAGGGAGTGGTACCTGACAGCACTGAACCTGCCAGGAATTCCTGAAAGCAATCCTGTCCCCAAATTCTCCATGGTATCTATCTCTCCGTGCATAACTGAGTCGGTTCTGTAAATCTCACAACCAAGGTGATACCCTATGAGCTGGTTGCCAAAGCAGATTCCAAGTGCGGCCGGGAAATCTTTTTCCAGCAGTTCCAGCCCGATCCCCCTGTCTCTCTGGTTCATGGGATTTCCGGGGCCGGGAGAAATTACCAGTGCATCATACCCTCCAGAATCGATGTGTTCAAGATCAGCCTCATTGTCAATCACATTCACTTCCAGACCTTCGTTCCGAAGTAGCTCCACGATGTTGAAAGTAAAAGAGTCTTTGTTGTCAAGCAGCATTATGCGCAAATCAATCCGCCCGCCAATATCGTGCCGGTCTTGGCAATGATTTCATCCACTTCTTTGCTTGGGATGGAATCCTTCACAATGCCTGCTCCAGCCTGAGTGTACGACTTGTTCCCGTTTTTGAAGGCCGACCTTATGGTC
>JAJZZZ010000016.1 GCA_021797265.1 Thermoplasmata archaeon | reverse complement strand
CGTATCTCAGGAATTTTTACGGCGAGATGGAAGATGCACTCAATTTCGGAATTCCAACAGACCGGTTTGTGACCGAATGGTGGGTCCTGAAGGATCGCTTCCCTGCCCGAAAGCCAGAATATTACATAAACAGTGCCGAAAAGCCAGGAGAATTCCAGAAGGGGCCACATGCCGATGTCTTAGGATTCCACATTCCCGAGAATTATGTGGAGGTGAAGAGAAACAACCATGGGGCAGCGCTTGAAATCCGGCTTGCCACAAGGATGAAGTTCCTGGAACTTTTTGCTGCCGGCTATTCGGTGACTGACTATGACAGGAAGAGCTCCGCATACACCCTTGAGCGAGGGGTGGGAATTGAGGAGAAATACGGAAAAAATATTTTCTACTGAAACCCGGGATTCAGATTACCTTGTAGCGCTTCAGCGAGACCTCAAATATCTCTCCGTCCGATCCCAGGGAATTCAGCAGATCGTCAAGTTCGTTCTGGGATATGGATGCGTTCTGCGATGCTGCCAGCAGGTCCTCATACCTGCATCCCCTGCCATCCGTGTCGTTTGCATGTATATACTGCAGAATGAAATCCTTTGAGGATTTATGCTCTTCCTTTGCAGCAGGCTGAATCTGGGCTGCAATGGCGGATTCGAAATCCTGCAGATCATAATCCGGATACTTTTCAATGGCCTTCATGGCGGATTCTGCCTCAAGATCGGAGTAGCCGGCGGCCCTGACGTCCGCGGCCGTTGATCCCGGCCTGTTTCTCGCCATTCTTATGGCATAGATCTTTCTCCTTGCGATATGCAATGTCTTCATGCGCCAGTAATCCATTGAGACGCTGTCCACCTTTATGGCTATTTCAGGGTTGACGTTGAAGTAGGTCTTTCCTTCATTCTGGTAGGTGCTGACCCTCCCCATAACAAGAACCTGGTCATTTATTTCCAGGGCATCCACCATGGCCTTTGCCTGCATCCCGAATTCGCTGTTGAATGCAGAAATGTAAAAGTTTCCTGTACCATCGGTCACTGTAACACGCGTCATTGATTCATCCGCGTTCTTCTGGGACACCAGTCCGCAGAAAAGAACCCTTCTGACCCTGGTCCCAAGCGGTGTTATGACATAGGGCTTTGCCCTCTCCTCGTCCGGCCTTTCCTCGAGCTCCCTGGAATCCCTCAGTTCCCGGCCAAAGATCCAGTTGGTGAATTCACGCTTCCTTGCCATCACTGGAAATCAGCCCCCATTCTTGCCTCAAGCTTCTTCATGAAATCTGTGTCCACGTAATTCAGCGACGATATGCGCACTGATGTTCCAGACTGATTCCTGGTGACGTCACCCTCTATGACAACTGCCCTGCCCAGAAGTTTCTCCTGAAGCCTTGATGACACAAGCCTGCGCGATATTGTCTTATTTTCAGGTGCATATTCCTCCAGGGTGAATCCCAGATGGCTCAGCAATGCAGCTTTGCCGCCGGTGCACTGTATGCTTCCGGTGCCGTCATCAAGCGTGAAGTATGCGAACAGATCATACGCCACCGAAGCTTCCGGATGATCCGGGCAGTGAATGTCGTCAAGCCTGCTGTTGCAGACCGAGCATCTCATCACAAGGCCGCTCTTTGGGCCCAGGCTTACAATGAAACCGTTTACTGTAACCCCGCCAAGAGGGGAACTAATATCATGTATGTCGTAGAGCCTCTCCCCAACCTGGAATGATGGCTTTATTTCTGTGACCTCAGTCCTGCTTCCCACTGTGATACGAAGCCGGCCGTTGTATTCAGAAACCTTTGCACCCTCCATTCTGATGAAGCTTCCCTCCTTCAGTGGCTTCTCGAATGACGATATCCGTACCTTTCCGGTGTCGTCATCAAGATCGCCATAATACATCATGGTCTTCTTCCCGTCACGCTCCAGTTCCTTTTCCCTTACGTTGGAAACTCGGCCTTCCACTGTTACATATGGCTGTGCTGTGGAAAGGTCCTTTATCTTCAACTGGGAATAGCTCCTCCTGACATCCATGCTTTCACCCGGATGCATTATGACCTCGGACCCAGCATCAATATAAACCCTGTTTATTCCTTTGTATTCCCTGACGGATGCTTTCTTTATCTCCACAACGTCGCCTATCCTCACTGTTTGCGGGAATATCCATGCAGTGAACGATATTGTTCCGGTATCGTCCCCAAGTATTCCATAATAATACACGGATTCGCCACGTTCATTCTTCAATTCTTTCCGCTGCAGAGATACGATGCTCGCCAGGATGTTCACATTCTGTGTGCTTGGGGTCAGTTCGGATATCTTCAGTCTCTTAACCTGGTCGCTCATGCGTACATTCCACTCTGGTTCTTGCTTTCTGTCTGTCCAATTAGCTTGTTGAGAAGTATTTCAGCATCTTCCTTGTTCAATCCAACCTTTGCCACCAGATAATTCTCTATATCGTCCCTGCTTTTTCCCTGATTTATCATGTCCTGCACCATCATAACCATGCGCTGGGTGACCTCAGCCTGGAACTGCTCCTCAAGCTTAAGCGCCCGTATCATCAGGTATATTGATGAAAGCAGAGTGTTTAATCCCTCATTGAGTTCCGCCTTGGTCAGGCCCTCGAGCTCGAGATCAACACGGGATACTACTTCTTCATTCATTCCGTCAAGCATGAACTTGACCAGGTCAATTTGCCTGTTCAGGAGAAGCAAAGTCCTGTATATGGCAAGCCTGGGCTGGTTCTCCAGCACGGCAGTCTCAATGCCTGTCCGGAAGAATATCTTAACTGTCTTCTCCTCAAATGAGAGGAACAATGAAAATGGCACCTTGTCGCTTTCCAGAACCAGGAATTTGTCAAGGTCCCTCACCTTCCATGGAATGTCAACAAGATTTGTTGAGGTCTCATCCCCGCCGGCAAGCCACTGTATTACCTGCCCCTTATCCACTGATGTCATTGGACAAACATAGCTCCTATTCATATATTATTTTTCACAACTTTTATGGAATTGACACAGGGGAGTCTACGGCAAAACGTCAGGCCTGTTGCAGTTGATCATTAATAGCATCAGGAAATACCGAAACGAAGCATGTCATCCACCGGTAACAGGACTGGTATAGGCGCTATCCTAACAGCCCGGCTATTCTATTCCGTAAACTGGTACAACGTTTCTCCCGCTCTGGTGCCCATAGGCCATGCATACGGAATATCACTTGCTGAAACTTCCCTTTCCCTGTCACTTTTTCTTGTTGGAGCTGGAATTTTCCAGGTTCCCGCCGGCATAGTGGCATCAAGGATTGGTGCAAGGAAGACAGCACTCATGGGGCTCTACCTGATGTCAGTGGCCGCCATACTCACGTCAGTTTCGCCTTCATTTGAGGTGCTTCTTGCACTCAGATTTGCTGTAGGCGTGGGGGCTGCCATGTTCTTCAGCACTGCCATTGCCCTGCTGAATGATCTTGCAACCGGCAGCCTGACGTCTGTCATAGGATACTACAATGCATCTTTCAACCTTGGAGCAGGCATCGGGATCATAGCATTCACGCCCGTTGTGTCACTGCTTGGGTGGAGGTACGACTTCCTGATATCGGGTTCACTGGAACTTGCATCTGCAATTCTGCTGAACATCCTCATCAGGGAAACTGGCGTATACCCGGAGTTTGACTTCTCAGGCCTGAGAAAAAGGCTGATGAACAGGCAGATCTGGATCATAGGCATCGGTCTTGTGGGGCTCTGGTCACTGAATTATACCCTGCCGGAATATTTCAAGGCATTTGCATCCTCAGTGGGAATTGGCTCATTTGCGGCAGGTGTAATGGGAGGGCTTGTTCCCATGGCAGGTGTTGTTGGGGGCACCGTAGCGGGAATGTTCAGGCGGTATAATCCAATAAAACTCTCCAT
The DNA here is from genome assembly GCA_021797265.1 of Thermoplasmata archaeon. The sequence goes on along the minus strand of JAJZZZ010000016.1, from coordinate 12,224 downwards.
CCTTTTGGTAATAGCAGTGGGCATTTCTGTTGCGCTCATGGGAACTGCCAGCCATGCGGAATACTGGGGGATTGTTGTGGAGGTGGGCATAATTGCCACGGTCATCATATCGCTGGAATACGCCATTGTTGCGTCCATTGAAAAATCCAGCAGGTATATGTCACTGAATATAGGGCTGATCAATTCAATTCAGATAGGTATCGGATCAGTAATCCCACTAATATTCGGCATCATAGTCCAGGGCTCGGCTGGATCCTACACATATGCCTGGCTGTTCCTCGGGCTTTTTTCCATCTCAACACTGGTCTTTCTTGTAGGGCTTGGAAGGAATACCCGGATTGCACTGGCCTGAATCAAATCTTCTGGCATATGGCGGAAGAGAACCTGCCGGATGAGATAAAACATATCGGTGCCGCATTGTCAACCACCAACGACTAAAGCACGTTGGCTTGCACTTCCAGATTTGCTGGCATGGCAACCCTTCTCAGGAACGGAGCGCAATAGGCCAGCTGACTTCGGGGAGCAACCCTTACCAGTCATGTCGCAGGATGGCATGGCCCTCACCACTCAGGCAGAGGCGTATGCTGTACAGCCCTCGGTGTCACCACCGAATCCCTCAGGCAACCTCAGGCTTAACCCATGCAAGCCAGGAGGTTTTCCGGAAATGCATCTCACAACTTCACATAAAAGTGTCGCAATTCCTCCCACATCTGAGGAAGTGGGCTTCCTTGCGACTGGAGATCGTGATAAATATGCCATTCGCAGCGCAATAAATGCCTGCCGGTCATCTCTCATTTCCCATTTATCCTGGAGGCCATGGCCCGGCAGAGATTCCGTTTCTATTAATCAGGCATTTTGCCAAAGAAACGGCCGTATTAATGGAAATTAAGAAATGCGATGCTTCACTTGAGCATTAATGGATGTCAGCGATGAACTGGGATACCTCTGCAGGATTGTGGATGGCTCAGAGATCCCCACTGGATTGACAAATGGAGGTTTCTCGGCTTTTGCATCAAAGGTTCTGGGGATGCCGGAGGAAAGCATATTGGAATCCATAAAAACAGCCGGCATAATTTCAGATTCAGGGCCTGAAGCCCCATTTCGGCCCCTTGGAGTCTTCAGTTTCAATCCTGAACCGGAAACACTGGAAAAAATGATTTCCCGCATGTTGAATATAATAACGGGAGATAATCTTGCCAGGAATTTCCTAATCCTTTTCATGGCACGTTACAGGTTTTCTGCCGCTCTCCTGGAGACCATTATTGAAACTCATGGCTCCATGCTCAGGATTACATCGGAAAATTGTGCCTACGCCGTCATGACTTCAGATTTTTTTCTGCAGGCGGAAGCGGTTAACAGGTGGGCAATCCAGCAGGAGACTGCCTTGAGATCAGCCAGTCCTGTCAGCATGAACCAGTTGCTTTCAATGGACTGGTTCCTGAGCATCATCAAGGTTCTCAGGGATGAGGATTCCGGTTCATTTCATGGCAATATTGGGACCATAATCGAATCCATGGATGAAAACTCCCTTGATGTGCTTATTTCCGCAATATCCAGTGGCATTCTGCCAACACTGGCCACACAGAATAAAGTCCTGTACACTGATGAACAGATACGCCAGGCATTCCTAGAGCGAACCATAAGGCATAATGAAGCCAGAAGACTCAAGAGATTCTACTACTGGCTTGGCATAGCCAATGATCTTTCCCTTGGACTTGAGTTTGTAATAGGCAGTGTCGAGTTTTTCCCCAGCAGTGTCTTTGCTGGAGCAAATGATGTGCTTGGCGTCTACCTTTTCATTACAGGCAGCTCGCAGCTGGTGGCAAGGTCACTTATACAGATAGTGATGCAGCTGCACCTGAGTCGCAGCAGGAAGAAGAGCTCCAGAAGGGTTTCGGAATTAACGCAATCAGGTGAATGAATACTTCCCTGCATATGAGAGGCGGACTTAATGTACTCAGACGCGATGACTGTGGCATGAAGGTAGCAGTTGTTGAAACCAATCTGATTGTTGAGGGTCCAGGAGAAGGGCAGACAGTCCAGATTTATGAGACAGAGCCTGCGCCGAGGGTTGTTGAGGAGTACCAGAATCCGGCACTTACGGCAACCACCACCAGGGGAATCTGGATGCTGAAATCTGCAATGGAGAAAGGGGCAACCGCCATTGTGGTAGCTGAAGCTGGATCGCCGGCATTCAATTTTACAAAGGGAAAGGCAGTCCTCTACTCTGGGGCGGGAATGCATGTTGATACGGCAATTAAAGCACTGGTTGATGGAAAGCTCCCAAAAATGGATGGGCCGACCCATGAGCATGGCCATGAACACGACAGACATATGCATTGAGAATATCAGCTTTGCATCTTAGGCAGTCTGACATACTCCCACAGCTAAAGCGTGTGGGGTTCTCACTTTTGCTCCGTTTTCGCCTTCATCCCTCACTGTCATGACAGTTTTGCGAGAACCTATTACAGAGTTCTGGCGTCTTTCCAGTCCTGAAAGTTGCGCCTCTGTGGGTATCACTGATCCACATGCATGCATCCCTGTCTGCATGCAATGGGGATATGCCTTCTGCCCGTTCCTCTGATCAGACTGCAGAACGGAGACATTCCCAACCCATGCCGAAGTCCTTCCGGATCAATCACTGCATGGGGATTTTCATGCCTGAATTTCAATGCCACTGCGAGATATATAGGTTTCGCATTCATCCCACGACTTAAGCCGTGGGCTTTCTGCTTAAACGATCGTAAAAGCAGGTATATGGTTATATGGCCTGCAATACAAAATTCAGCTGGTATGAGAACAATTAAGAGCAGTAGAAGCGTTACGACCAATGTATGCCAGTGATTCGCCTCAATGATAATATTTCCCTGAGATTCCCTGCAGGAGTTAGATTAATGCGCAGGGATGACGTGGGAAAACCTTTTCTCACAAAGGACAGTAAAATGAGGGCATACAGCATGAAATATTTTTATGAATGGAGCACAGAGCCGGACACCCTGGTTCTCGTGGCGGAGGGAAACGGAAATGTTCTCAAGGGAGTCGTGGTATTAAGATTTGTCCCTGGCAAAAACAATCCCCGGAGCATTGTGATAGAGATGCTTTCAAGGAACCAGCTTCAGGGAATGCATAATTCAGGCGTTGGTGCTGAAATGATTCAGATTGTGGAGGATTATATCGCAAAGCCGCTGGGTTGCCCGGAAATAGTTATTGAAGCTGTTGAGGACCTTACTGATTATTATTCCTCACTGGGATACTCCAGCACAGGAAAAGAGGAATACGATGACTTCTGGGGAAAAGTTGTGCACATGAAAAAAATTGTCAGCCAGGAATAGAGATTTTAGAAGTTTTCTTCCGTTACTGCAGTAATGCAGGCAGCCCGATATTATGGTACCAGGACTGCCCTGCCTATTATCCGCCCGTTCTTCAGTTCTGAGAGAACCTCATTTGCTTCCGAAAGTCCTCTCCTGTGAACCATGGATTTCAGGCCTGAACCGGCTGCCATGTCCAGAACTGCCCTTGTTTCCTTCCTGAGGCCGCTGGCAACGCTAGTTATGTTCTTCTCCCAGGTGAAGCTGGAGAATGGTATCTCGATTTTGCCCATCACTGCCGGAATCACGATAGTCTTCCCGCTGCGGACAGCTGAGACAGCATCGTTCACCAGGGATGAGCTTGGAGCAAACACTATTGAACCATCATACTGGCCAGAGGGCTTCTCAACTATTTCAGATGCTCCTGCCTCTTCGGCCACTTTTGCATGCGACCTTGTCACCGCCACAGCCTTTGCCCCCATTGCCTCTATCATCTGAATTGCATAAAATGCAAGGCCTCCTACTCCAAAGACCGCTATCCTGTCATTCACGGACGGGTTAATCCTCCTGACTTCAGAATATGCCGTTATCCCTGCGCAGAAGAGAGGTGCAGCCTCTATATTCCCTATGCTATCCGGAATTGGGGTCACATAATTGGCGTCCAGAACCGCATATTCCGCATACCCGCCTTTCACATTTATGCCGGAAACCAGAGCGTTGGGGCAGAGATTTTCGTGGCCGGATATGCACTGATCACATTTACCGCACGCATTGTAGAACCAGCCGATGCCGACCCTTGTGCCCTTCTCAATCTCGCTCTTGGATTCCACAACATCTCCAACGATCTCATGCCCGGGAATGAGGGGAAATCACCCTCGACTATGTGCAGATCACTGTGACATACGCCGTTTGCCAGCACTCTGACAAGAATCTGCCCATTTGCTATCTCCTTACTCTCCACATTTGTGTACTTAAGCGGTTTTCTTTCTATCTTCTCCTGCTTCTCGAGAACCATTGCCTTCATGTCTGAACATTCGGTCATTTGACTTAAACGTTTTTTACCTGTGAATTTTCGAATGACCTATGATAAATCTGCATCCTGCGAGGAAACTTAGAGAATCTCTCACCATAGCTATATTGCTGAAAACCATAGTTTACAGAATGCGGCCGACAGCTATCTACGGAAGGTTAAAATATGTATATGAATGACCTTCTAGGAAATAAAATGGATTACGATGCAGTCATAGTGGGAGCAGGAACTGCAGGTCTGTCTGCCGGTTCTTCACTTGAGAGGGCCGGAAAGAGTTATATAATTCTGGACAGGAAGGAAGAAATTGGGCTTCCCGTAAGATCAACGGGAGCTGTATCGCTTGAATGGGTCAAGAGAATAGGAATGCCCACCGACAGTTCCATCGTGGCCTCTGAGATAATGGCGATGGACTTCAGGACCGATCTTGGAAGGCATATTCCACTGAAGTTCGACAGGCCGGTCGGGCTTGTTTATGATTTTACAAGGTATGAGAAATATCTTTCAGAGGAATTCGCAGGCAAGCTCAATGTTAAGTTGCGCACACCGGTGAAATCCATTGACGGCAATACCGTGACAACGGATAACGGCAGCATAACTGCCGAAAACATAATCATGGCTGCTGGTCCCCAGTCAGCTTTCGGGCAGAAGCTTGACAGGAGTAACGTTCTCGTAGCTTATGAGGAAATAAGAGAACTGCCCAAAAGAGATGATTTCCAGATGATACTCTGGTTCAGTGACCTAGCACCTGGTGGGTATTTCTGGGACTTCGCAAATACGGACGATACGAGAAAGGTCGGTGTCTGCCTCTACCCTGTAAATTCACAGCAACCCAAGGCGGTCCTTGACAGGTTCACTGAAAAGTTCCCTGAGATAAAGGGAAGGATGCTCCACACAATGGCTCATCAGATTCCCCTATCAAGGCCGTCTGACTCGGTTGTTTCACAGAACAGGCTTTATACTGGCGACATGGTGAATGCTGTCCTCAACACAACTGCCGGAGGCCTCCAGGGAGCGTTCTGGTCAGGAAAAGCTGCAGGAGAGGCTGTAGCTGCAGGAGATCTCAACAAGTACCAGGCAACATGGGATAGTGAGATAAAACCATGGCTTATGAAACACCACGTACTGCACAGGAAAATACATAAGAATGGCGCAAAGTCTGTAAACAGGTACATTACCCTTGCGAAATTAATGCCGAAGTCTGTCAAGAAGCAGATCTTTGGCGGGTTATGATCATGGTTTGTTGCCACAGTCTCCATGCACACTCCTTCGCATAGATTTAAAATTCATCCGCTTATTATCCCATTATGCCGCTGTAGCTCAGCAGGTAGAGCAGCTGATTCGTAATCAGCAGGTCGGGGGTTCAAATCCCTCCAGCGGCTTATATTACAAAATAGTGAGTTTTTAACATATTGTACGTGCTTATTTTTGTTGTGTTTCGAAAATTTACTTTCCTGTAAGTTTTCACTGAGTGAATAATACATTTTATGTTTATTTTCAATGATTTTTTACATGCTCAGTAATGAGATTTTTCTTCGATCTAATTATACTGAATCTTACATAATGTGCATTGAACAAATATTCGACATCGCTGTAAAATAAAAAAGAGAAAAGATAAATATTTAATTTACTCTTAAAATACATATGTCTTCAAAACACAGGCGGGTTATTGGGGTGGCATTCTTAACCGCAATAGTGTTGATTAGCACTTTCACTGTTATGTCTGTATTAAATGAACAACCGACATTTCAAGTTGATGCCGCATGGTTTCATCAATCAGGTAACAGATCGGTCTTGGATGTCTTGTTATTCTATAATGATGGGCAAACTGCTTCTTCAGGAAAACAGATAACCTTAAACATTTCTGAATCGTCGAATACGAACTCATCCTATTATGGGCCGTCTAAAAAAATTGCTATGCTAAATTCCTCAACTAACAGCCATGGAATCGTGACATTCTCAGTAAATAAGACTCTTTCATTGGGTATTTCAAAATACCAATATGGATGGGAACTTCTTTATCATGGTTCTACTAGCTATTTTAATTTCAGAGATGTTTCAAATCCATCTACAAATAGCTCTCAGTGTGCATACTTTATGAATTCTATCCTCGACAATTCTAACCAAGGCCACAACGGGGCTTCACTTCTGGTGTCATATCTTTCCCTTAACAATTCTATGTCCGGATCAACGGCGGTTTATTATCAATACTACGACGGTTCATCATTTGGTGGAAATTATTCACAAACATGGAACTACCTCGGAACTTTTTCAAACTTCACAACAGTAAAAGTCAGTCTCAATTCAGTTCCGTCAGGTGAGAACCTTTACAACATAAAAGTAGTTTCACCAGTCGGAAATTTCACTCATTGGTATTCAACTAAGCCAATATCTTAAACTCCATTCAAGTTTTTTTTGTGAAGGAGGCTCAATCAGCAGGTCGGGGATTCGAATCCCTCCAGTGGCTTATTTTTGAAAATATGGGATTTCAAACTTATTCAGAATCAATACCGCCATCTAGTAAACTTACGTATTGAGAAGATCGAATTTTGCTTTTTGAGTCATTTCAGACGGTGCTATCCTATCTAAAAAGATTTCTGTTAAATTGGTATTTATGTCAATTACAAAACCCACATGAAATAAGTGCTTGATTTGCGTCAGGGAGAAGCCAGAAAAAATGTATAAAATGTAGATTTGTATGTGTATCTACATATGACCACTAAAAACATTGCACTCAGAGAAGACGTATACAAAAAATTGAAAGAGGTAAAAGGCTCAGACGAAAGCTTTAGTGACGCAATAGAAGGTTTGTTGGAACGGAAGGGAAGTCTGCTGCCCCTCTGGGGGTCATTATCCGAATCCAGGGCCCTAGACCTAATTGAGGCCGACTTAAGATCGATTCGAAGTGGAGCCAAAGTTAGAAGATGATCCTATTCGACACTTCCGCCATAATAGACTTCTTGAAAGCTGGTCTCAAAACCAAATCAATCGTGGAAGAAATCGAGAGAGAGTTTACACTACAGTAATTTCCCAATATGAACTTCTCACGCCAGTATACCACAAGGGGATAAAAGTTGAGGAACGAAATATCAGGGCATTTCTCAAGCGCTCTGTTGTATTACCTCTTGATCAGAATGCAGCCGAAGAGTTATCTCGTATAATGGTGGGTCTGTTCAAGCTAGGCGTTCCAATCAATGCTTTAGATACCTTGATAGCTGGCATTGCAATCACAACAGGAACAGATAAAATAGCTACATTAGACAGAGATTTTACCCAGATTGCAAAAATAACCGAACTCGTCATAATAATCATATGAAATTTCGACTGAGGCAATATTATACGTTATGGACAAGTCTTCAATCGAAACTTTTCAGGAAATTGAAAATTTCCAAATAGATTCGTTCTATTTTTTTGAAGAATCCAGGTGTGATTCCTGACATACTCCCACAGCTAAAGCATGTGGGGTTCTCACTTTTGCTCCGCTTTTCGTCTTCATCCCTCACTGTCATGACAGTTTTGCGGGAACCTATTACAGAGTTCTGGTGTCTTTCCAGTCCTGAAAGTTGCGCCTCTGTGGGTATCACTGATCCACATGCATGCATCCCTGTCTGCATGCAATGGGGATATGCCTTCTGCCCGTTCCTCTGCCAAGACTGCAGAACGGAGACATTCCCAACCTCATGCCGAAGTCCTTCCGGATCAATCACTGCATGGGGAATTTTCATGCATGACTTTCTCATGATATTTCACAGGAGCAGTTTCATGCCTGAATTTCAATGCCACTGCGAGATATATAGATTCACATTCATCCCACGACTTAAGCCGTGGGCTTTCTGCTTAAATGATCGTAATCAGCATGTCGGGGGTTAAAATTTCTCCAACAGCTCATTTCTTACTTTTCGAAGCCTCATACATTGAACAAAGGGGCCTTTACAATGAAATTAATATTACAATTTACCCTAAAACCAATGGTTCCTTGAAGCGGTGTTGAAGCAGATTGTTGGCAGTCCAGACCTTAAAAAGAGGCCCTAAGAGAGAGGCTGTATGAAGTATGCATGAAGACAGAAAACAGATGGAATGGAAAACTTTTGAAAATTCATTATACTCGTTAAAATGCCTGTTACCAGTACTAACATATTGGATCTATGCGACCAAAGTCATTTTATTCAGGCACCCAACATTGCTGACTGGTAGAAGAATGAAGCAGAAGTTTATGTATTCGTTGGTTCTGGCTGCAGGGGAAAGCAGATGAGTGGTGGCGGAGCTGATAAGAAAGATACCAATTGCAAGCCTGATGCTTCAGGTGTTGTTCCCAGGGTGGACCCGGCAAAATGCGAAGCGAAGGGCGAATGTGTAAAAGTTTGCCCATACGAGGTTTTTGAAATCAGGCCCAGAACATCCGGTGAAATTTCAGGTCTGGGTTTTCTCGGACGCATAAAAGCAAGGGCTCACGGAAACAGGATTGCCGGCACTCCCGGCCTGGACAGATGCCACTCTTGCAGTGATTGTGTTACGGCATGCCCTGAGAAAGCAATACGGCTGGTGCCGAGAACTTAATGACATCCCGGGTCCATCTATAAATGAAGCGGCCACCGGCAGGAAACGTAACTGCCAGGCCAGCCACATGATGAATGCCATTGGGAAATCCACGAAATAACCATACTGTTATGAACCCAGCCTGCACAAACCATCTCGTCCGGAATCGGAAAATGGCAGTGTCATTCTTTATTGACATCCTGGTCTGTGTTTCTGGCTGATATCTGTGCGCTCTCCCGGGATTTTTTGCTGAATTCAAACATCCTTTTCTGGATTGCTATCTGGAATGCCTCCCCAAGTATGAGGCCAGAGAGGTATGAAAGTATGATGCTCAGGAAGAATCCCGCCGTGACATCATAATAGATCAGCAGGTAAATCCTCACCACGAAGGCTATGGTCCAGGCAAGCCCGATTAAAGGAGATCGCCTGTAATGAAGGATTTTCTTCTTCTCGAAAAATTTGACCTGTCCCTTGAACAGCGATGAGAGTCCCAGCCCAAGGGCAAAGGCAATGGAGCAGGCAAGAAGTTCAACTGTGGTCAGCCCCACATATGTGGCGCCCGTAAAGGCAAGATAAAGCAGGGGCGAGAATATGAGTGACCTGACAGAATATCTTCCACCTAGGGAAATCCTTATGATCCTGCGGCCCACGAATATGGCAACAAATGCGCCGAAGAAGATGTCCTTGTACCTGAATATTATTGAATAGGCTATGCTTTCAATGGTTTCAGACAACTGCGTGATGTTTATCATAAAGCTATTCTGTCATGATGCAATATTTCGCATGGTATAAAAATATACTACTGTAGGTTCCCGCCTGAAATCCGGAACGAATCACTGCAGTAGAGGGCAATGCCCGAGGGCACCTTTGGATAGAAGTACGTGGACTTCTGAGGAAGCAGGCGGCCATCCTCTATCATGGAGATGAAGACAGACTTGTTCCATTCAGGCATAAGGAATGAAAAGCCTGATCTGCCGCTGTCAACCTCATCCACGGCAATGACCCTGTTGTGCGTGTAAATAACCTTTGTTGAGAGGTTCTTCTGGGTCATTCCGATTATCTGCCTGAGTATGAGGTTGCTCACCAGGGACGGGTCACCGGCATACTTGTACTTCTTGCTGCACCCGATTGCATCAAAGGCAATTGGCTTTGGAGATAGGGAATGATATCTTCCGTCGTATAGGACTATTGATTCCTGGCCATGATCTCCATTCATCTCCCTGACATCGAAATATTCACGGATGCTATCCATGAATGCTGAAATCTCAAACTCCCTGCTCACAACCCTGTGAATTCCCCCAATCAGGAGGGAATCACTCTGGAGCGATGTAACATAGGACATGGTGAATTTCCAGAAATCCCTGTTTTCGCCGGTGCTTTCACGGTAAAGATTCCTTGTTGCCTGCAGCCTGTGATGGCCATCGGCAACCACTGCATTCTCTCTCTGCAGCGACTGCCTGATGCTCTCTATTGATCGCGGATCTGTCAGGAAATATACGGAATTTGAAACCCCATCAGGCTCATGGAAGATCTTTGCCGGGGACATCTGCCTCACGGCGGCCCTGAGTATTCGCTCGAAACTGGTGCCGTTCACTGTGAGGAAAATTGGTTCCAGCTGGCACGATGTCTTTTCCATCAGCTTTTTTCTTTCCTCCACAGCCCATGGAAATGTATCCTCATGTGCCATGACATCCTTCCTCTCCGGTGATGTCTCCACTGGGGAAATTATGCCAATCCTTGATATGCGGCGCCCCTCCACATGTATTTCCTGGTCCAGTATTATGAGGCAATCGCTGCCAAAAGTCTCTAAAACTCCCTCCTTCCTCCACTGTGCCAGGGTGCCAAGTGAGTTCTCAATGATTCCGTGGCGGGGCATTGTTATGTGGGTTATGTTGAAAGGACTGGACTTGAGCCTCGCCTCATGATCCTGAGAGATTATGTCCACCGGAGGGGAAGTCGTTCCTTCAAGATCATCCCTGTATACAAGCGGGCGAAATGGAATGAGATTCAAGTTGAATTCATTCCCCTCATGGACTTAATGACCTGTAGATCTGCTTCGTATCCGTTCTCGCCAAGCGGGGTCTCCAGTATCATGGGAGTGTGCTCAAGCCTTCTGTCATTTATGAAATTACCAATGCCCTGGGCACCTATGGTACCATGGCCAATCTGCTCATGCCTGTCCAGATGGCTACCCCTGCCCTTCTTTGAATCATTGAGGTGTATGCCTTTCAGTTTACTGAGGCCAATTGTGCTCTCGAAGCGATCCATTGTTTCCATATATCCCTCCGGCGAAACTATATCATAGCCCGCAGCCCATGTGTGGCAGGTGTCGAGGCATACGCCTGCCTTTCCAGGGAACCGGAGGCCATCCATCATTTCGGCTATCTCCTCGAACGTCCTTCCAATGGTACTTCCCTGCCCGGCAGCATTTTCCAGGAGAACTGTGCATTTCTGATCCTCCGACATAACGCTGTTGAGGTTGCTCCGAACGCTGTCAATAGCCTCTTTTGGTGTGGACCCTGAAGCAGATCCGGGATGGAATGTGAGGTAATCTACCCCAAGCAGGTCAGCCCTCTGGATTTCGATGGTGAAGGCATCAGTGGCCTTTTTCCTGAGCTCAGGGCTGGCTGTTCCCATGTTGAGAAGGTATGACGCGTGGATCATTATCCCGCACATGTGGTATTGGGAAACTCCATGCCTGAAGCTTTCAATTTCCTCTGCAGGCAGAGGCTTAGCGTTCCACTGCATCTGGTTCTTGGAAAATATCTGGAATGTCCGGAAGCCGAACCGCGATGCCCTTTCAGGTGCAAGATGCACCCCGCCAGCTGTGGAAATGTGCCCTCCCAGTTTCAGTTCATCAGTGATGGCCAAATTGAAAACCTACCTCAACTGTTTGTCGCTCTCGATCATCATGTTGATGAACTGGTAAACGTGAAGTGCCAGTGCCGGATTGTCTGTATAGCCGCAGGCATCAAGTTCCGGACCAGCCAGCATTGCACGCACCTGGTCACTGGCAACGTCCGTGGCTATGAGGCCTTCTTTCCTGTAAACAACAGTATTTGGCGGAATCCTCTTATTGGGCGGCGTCACGAAGATTACCTTAACTCCCCTTTTTATTGCGTTGTCGAGGTTCTTCTTCAGTTCAGTGCGAATCTCCCTGACCTTGGGAGTGCAAATGAGGATCTCCCTTTCTGTCAGGTTTATCATCTCCGCAAGCTTGCTCATCACCCGCTGGTTCCCGTAGATTGTGTAAACTAGCTGCGGATCGCCCTTGGACGGGACCATGTCCTGTATCTCCTTGAGTTTCCTGAACAGGCTGTCAAACCTTTCCTGGAAATCTGACCTTATCTTTC
>JAJZZZ010000133.1 GCA_021797265.1 Thermoplasmata archaeon | reverse complement strand
GAAAGTAAAAATCAGACCAATGCAGTCGCTGTTCCATATTTCTATGATTCTTACAACAATGAATACAATTTCACAGACTTCATTTACAGTGCAGACAATGGTACCTTGACAGGGATGATTTCCATCGATCCCTTTCCGAATATGGGTTCGAATGCAACCATTGCAGTCCAGAACATCAATATGCCATTAGAATCAGTAAAACTTGTCTCTGCCTATCTTAACCTATCTGGGATCAGTTCCTTCAGCGTGAACGTTTTCGGCGGTTTAGAAAAAAATTCATCGATAGATGTATGGGTGAACATTGAAAATAAGACTGATGGATTCAATGAGACTTTCAATTCGAATTTAAAACCTAATTCAAATGGGTTTTCAATTATAAGGATGAATATAGAAGGAATAATTCCCGGGAATGTTTATACCTGCTCTATCCAGAGAGCAAATGATGAATCTGGAGTATTAACTGCAATCAACAGCTCACCAGTAAAATGCCTGGCACTGCTGAACGGAAGTGCCACAATTTCAAGTGCAAGCATCAATAATGCTGGAGAAGGGGGCTCAATTCTTAATGCCTCAATATCCCTGAATTCCCTCCATTCTACTGCAGGCAGTGTGATAATCCGAAACGGCAAATCAAAAGTTATGGCAGAAAATGTTACACTAATGCCAGGCGAGAACCACTTCTCACTTAAAGCTGAGAATTTATCGCAATATCCAGACCTTTTCATTCAGGTTCATGCACCGCTATTATCGAAGAATGCCTCTAACATTATGGCGGTCAAACTGGTTAAGAATTATTATCCTGAAAGGTACCAGGTAAATTTAAGGGAAACCGGACTGGGTGAGAGACCAATGTGGGGCGTCAGAATAAACGGAACCCCTTACATGATATATGGTAAGCAGGGCAACATCTCACTTTCCTCTGGCAACTATTCCATACTTCCTATTGGCCCATCTGGCTACAGGGCAGATGTTAATGGCAGTCTGTATGTGATCAATTCGTCCAGTTCGATCAACTTTAATTTTAGCAGGATTCTCTTAAGGCTTGTGTTCATTAACATTGGAAGTGAAAATCGCACATGGAAAGTTATCATAGACGGGTCAATTTTTGAAACTGATGGAAGCGAAATTAACATCAGCCTACCGTCGGGTACTTACAACTATGAAATTTCTGAGCCTGCTGGTTATTACACAACAAACAGGAGTTCAATTGTAAACCTTAAAGGAAATATGTCCATAAGCATAGCCACTGAAAAAGTGGAGGGACCCTTTGCAAGATTAGCTGGCCTGTTGTCGAATTCAAAATTCATTGCAGCTTCCATAATCATTCTGATACCTACATTGGCAATTTTTATTAACAGGAGAAGACACAGATGGAATTTGAGCAAGGGAAAAATGTAATATTATTTTAACAGCCCTTTCATATTCACCCATGATCGTTGCAGATGTAACATTTTATCCAATAGGCAAGGGAATATCGGTATCTGATGCAATAAAAGGAGTCATTTCCAAGCTTAGAGAGAGCGGGCTAAAAGTATATCCAAACAGCATGGCTACAGTGATTGAATCCCCGGATATGGAGAAGCTGCTTGAAGCGGTTCGGAATGGAGAGAAATATCTCACTGATTTAGGTTACACTCGAGTTGAAACAATTCTCCGTATAGATCACAGGCTTGATCTTGATAATTCTGTGGAAAGAAAACTTAGGGCTATTGGAGAATTATGAGTACAAAGAAGCCGGCATTATTTATTGACAGAGACGGGACAATCAATAAGGATTGCCCTTACTGTCATGATACTTCTCAGATAGACATTTACATGGACGCTGTATCCCTGATAAGAGATTACAGGAAAAGGGGTTATCTGATTATTGTCATCACTAACCAGTCTGGCTTAGGCAGGCACTATTTCTCAATCCAGGATCTGGAAGCATTCAATGAAGAACTCAACAGAAGGCTCAAAGAATTAGGTGCACAATTTGACTACCTGTATTACTGTCCTCACATCCCGGAAGATAATTGCGACTGCAGAAAACCTAAGGATGGTATGATCAGAAGGGCTGTACAGGATCATGGAATAGATCTTGATTCCTCTGTTTTAGCCGGGGACAGGGATGACATAGAAGGAGAACTGGCAAGAAAGCTTGGTTTAAAGTTCATTCATTTCAGGAGAGTCTGATGGAATTTTTTCCTGTTGTTGGAAAATATGGAAAGTTTATCTAATGCTAGTGATAGGGCATTGTTATCGGGGTGCTCATGCCACAGAAGATAAAAATTTCGGCTAAGATAGACGCTGACCTATGGGAAAGAGTTCAAGACTACGGAATTGATTTTTCCAGAGTTATTCGCAACAGCCTGGAGGCAGCAGTCAAGAACAAGGAAATTGAGGATCTTGTTAAGGCAAGCGAAAATGAAAAGTTTACAGGTGACGGCATAAACAGGATACTGGAAAGGAGGATCAGGGAATAGCCTGTTTTTAATAATAATTGGAAAATTCTAAAGCACTATATGATAAATCATTATATTGTTTACTACTAAAGTATTAATATCATCAAGCCATTAAAGGTCTCATGGTAGAATACAAATGGGTGGCACTTTCCAATACTACCATCGGCACTCTGATGGCTACTGTCAATGGAACTATTACGCTGATATCACTTCCGGCGATTTTTAAGGGCATCAGTCTCAGTCCATTCCATGCGGGAAACATCATCTATCTGCTATGGATACTGATGGGTTTCAACATTGTAACGGCAACATTGCTGGTTACTTTTGGCCGGCTTTCTGATATTTACGGCAGGGTGCGGCTTTTCAATCTCGGTTTTGCGATATTCACATTTGGTTCTGTGATGCTTTTCCTGACTCCGGGAACGGGGGCGAGAGCAGCTCAGTTTCTTGTTGCCTTCAGGCTTGTGCAGGGAGTTGGGGCTGCATTCCTGTTCTCCAACAGCGCAGCCATTCTCACTGACGCATTTCCCCTGAATGAGCGCGGAAAAGCATTGGGAATAAATGCAGTTGCAGCACTTGCCGGCTCCTTTGTTGGTCTTATATTGGGGGGAATTTTATCAGTCATAGACTGGAGGCTTGTATTCCTGGTCAGTGTTCCTGTAGGAGTTCTTGGTACTGTTTGGTCACTCTTCAAGCTTAAGGATACATCAATCAAGCTGAAAGGCCAGAAGATAGATTATGTTGGGAATATCACCTTTGCAGGTGGGCTAACAATCCTTCTGATAGGGGTTACATACGGGTTGCTTCCTTATAATGGGTCAACAATGGGATGGGGTGATCCCCTTGTCATAGCAGCACTTGTGATCGGCCTTGTCCTGATAGCTCTGTTCCCCTGGGTTGAGACAAAGGTTAAGCAACCCATGTTTCGGATGGAACTATTCAAGATAAGGGCATTTGCTGCCGGCAATTTTGCCTCACTTCTCAGCGCAATAGGCAGAGGTGGGGTTATGCTTATGCTTATCATCCTTCTGCAGGGAATCTACCTTCCTCTGCATGGATACGCCTACAGTGTTACTCCACTATGGGCAGGCATATTCATGGTTCCAATGACCATGGGGTTCCTTGTCATGGGGCCAATCTCAGGGATTATATCAGACAAATACGGAGCGAGGACACTTGCAACGGCAGGTATGGTAATTGTTGGTTCCA
>JAJZZZ010000132.1 GCA_021797265.1 Thermoplasmata archaeon | reverse complement strand
GCACCCTTACGCCAGCGCTGACGTCCGGATCCTTGAGCTGTGAGCCGATCTTCAAGAGCCCCAGCGGCCCATCGGCCTTCAGGCGATCTGCAGCCGCTATTGAATCGGCAGCATTCTCCATGAAAGGTCTCAGCCTTTCCGGGTCTATGCGGGAAAGCATTGTGTAAACCGAAAGCAGGTTTCTGACAAAGCGCATGTTGCCCTGGCTGGTGGCTTCCTCAACAATAACCTCTGTCACATCTTGGTGATTCTCGACCAGTGCCTTCAGGAAGGCAATAACACCGGTTCTGTTTGCGGCTTCAATTAGATCGAGCACTGCAGAAATATCGGATGCATGGTCAGCAATCTGTTCCATAAGTTCACTGGTCGGCGCACTGCCCGATTTTTTATCATCTTCAATTTCCTCTATCATCTTTGCCATTTTCTCACTCCGTTGTCAGCTTCTCATAATCCTTCCTTGCCCATTTCTTCTCAACAAGAACCCCTTTCTGGGGATTTCCTGAAAAGTTTCTTGGATTTGATGCCGGAAGAGGGGAAACGCCTTTCTTTCCTGGAATCTTTTCGATCCTTACCGGGAGTTCCTTATACGCAGGAGTGTGGGCGGTACTGTCCATATACCTGCTTGTGAGCCTGTTTATGGCCGAATCGCCTGATGAGTTCATTGGCATGTACATTTCCTTTCCCGAAACACGGTCAGAAACAAGCACTGTCACTCTTAAATTTCCCCATTTTGAGATAACCCTGACACTGTCTCCCGTCTCAATGCCACGTTCCCTGGCAAGCTCAGGCGAGATCTCAATGAACGTTCCCGGAACCTTTTCCTTTATGCCTGGCGATTTATAGGTCTCATTGCCTTCATGGAAATGTTCCATGAGCCGCCCGTTATTCAGATGCAGATCGTATTCCTCATCAAGGGAGAGTGGCGGTGTGTACTGCACAGGATAAAACCTTGCCTTTCCATCTGGAAAATGAAACTCCTTTTCGTACAGGAATGGGGAATCGGAACCGTCCGAAAATACCGGCCACTGCTGGCTGTTGAATCCTTCCAGCCTGTCATATCTGACTCCAGAGAAAATTGGCGCCAGGGAGGCGGCTTCCTTCATGATCTCGGATGGATGGGGGTAATTCCAATCCACACCCAGCCTGCGTGCAAGGTCCTGGACAACAATCCAGTCTGGCCTGGTGCCTTCCAGTGGCTTCATCACCTCATATATGCGCTGTATTCTCCTCTCCGTATTCACAAATGTCCCCTCTTTTTCAAGGCTTGCAGACGCAGGCAGGATTATATCGGCAAACTTTGCGGTTTCTGACAGGAATAGGTCCTCCACTACGAGAAAATCAAGCTTTTCCAACTGCTCCTGGATGAAGTTTGAATCCGATCCGGTCTCCACCAGCTCTTCCCCGATGACATACATTGCCCTTATTTTGCCGTCCCTTACCCCCTCCAGGCATGTATTGTTGTCCATTCCCGGTTTTTCTGGAATGCTGCAGTTCCAGGCCTGCTCAAACTTCTTCCTTATGTTTGGATCAGCAACGCTCTGGTATCCCGGGAAATAGGCGTTCATTGCGCCGAAATCGCTTGCACCCTGCACATTGTTATGGCCCCTCAGCGGGTAAGCGCCAGTCCCTCTTCTGCCGTAATTTCCTGTAATAAGGAGAAGGTTTGAGATTGCAGTGGATGCATCACTGCCCATCTGATGCTGTGTTATACCCATTGCCCAGAGTATGACAACATTCTTTGACTGGTGAATTGTTTCTGCAACCTTTATGAGGTCAGATCTGGCTATTCCAGTGATCTGCTCTGCATATTCCAGTGTGAATGTTTGGAGGCTTTTCCTGTATTCATCAAAGCCACTGGTCCTCTGTGCAATGAAGTCCTCATCCTCCCATCCCTGGTCAATGATGTACTTTGTTACCGCGCTGAGCCAAACAAGATCTGTGCCGGGATGTGGATGAATAAATAAATCTGCTCTCCGGGCCATTTCGTGCTTTCTCAAATCAGAAACTATGAGCTTCTGCCCGTTCAGCTTGTGTGCTCTCTTCACACGCGTCGCAAGAACCGGGTGTGATTCGGCTGTATTTGTTCCAACTGCTATTACAAGATCTGCAAGGTAGATGTCATATATTGATCCGGCGTCGCCTCCATATCCAACAGTTCGCCAGAGGCCAGTTGTTGCAGGAGCCTGGCAGAACCTTGAGCTGTTGTCAACATTGTTTGTGCCGAATACCTGCCTTGCCAGCTTCTGAACCAGATACGCCTCCTCGTTGGTTCCCTTGGATGATGCTATGAACTCAATGGAGTCCCCTCCATAATTATCCCGTATTTCAGAAAGCCGCTTTGCCACAAGGTCAAGTGCCTCATCCCATGTGGCCTTCCTGAAGCGGCCACCATCCCTGATTAGAGGCGATGTGATCCTTTCGCTGCTGTTGACAAAGTCCCAGCCGAATTTGCCCTTAATGCACGTTGATATTCCGTTGGCAGGCGATTCAGGCTGGGGCTGCACCTTCAGTATCTCCCTGCCCTTGGTCCACATCTCAAATGAACAGCCCACGCCGCAGTATGTGCAGACTGTCTTAGTCTTCTTTATCCTTGACTTCCTTATTCTGGATTCCGCGTTGCTGATTGCCATTATTGGAGCCATTGTTGTTTCGGGCTCTATGGACTTCACAGCACCTATCATACGGAGCTTGGTTTCCCTGGGGATGCCCGTCATGAAGCCGGATTTGCCCAGCATGGATTTCTCCATAAGGGCATTTACGGGACATACCGTTACGCAGTGTCCGCATGAAACGCAGGAAGAATCATTTATCGGGACGTCATTATCCCATATGACCCGCGGGCGATCACGGCTCCAGTCGATCCTCAGGGTCTCATTAACCTGAACGTCCTGGCATGCCTCAACGCACCGTCCACACAGTATGCACTGGTTGGGATCGTAAACGTAGAATGGATTTGTGTCGTCCACCTGGAATGGTTTTGGCTCGAACGGGTATTTCTGCACGTCAATGTGCAGGTCATGGACGGTATTGTGAAGCGCGCAGTCACCATTGTTGTTTTCACAGACTGTACAGTAAAGATCATGGTTGTGCAGTATCCTCTGTGTGGCCTCAACCTGTATTTCTCTGACCTTCTTTGATGAAAAGTCAACGTTCATCCCCTCTGTCACCGGAGTTGAACATGACCTGACCATTTTACCGTCAGCCTCAACAATGCAAGTGTCACAGGTCCTGATTGGACCCAGATTTGGCTGGTAGCAAACATGAGGAATGTCTTTGCCGTCTGCTATCAGTGCCTGAAGTATGGTCTGTCCCCTGACTGCCGCGGTTTCTATTCCCCCAACCCTGAAACTTATGTTTTCTTCATCCATATTATACCTTCTTATTCAGCTGTCTGAATTGCCAATTTTCAGGTAATATGTCCCGATTTTCTCTGTAAAATTAATAGTCTGTTTTGCTATTTAATTATTTTTGACACTATACGCATATGAATATAGATTAATAATAAAATAAATTGCATGCAGCCTCACAATATTTTTTATTATGACCCGCCTGATCCTGACATGCTAATCAGAATCCAGGATGAACCAATTGATTACGGCGGCCTCATAGAAAAATTGCGAAACGAATCGGTGGGGGCAATTGTGAGTTTTCTCGGCACTGTGAGAAATA
>JAJZZZ010000131.1 GCA_021797265.1 Thermoplasmata archaeon | reverse complement strand
CTCTGACATCATCATAAAGTGTTTTAAATAACCAAGTGATGTGGTCTGGCATATGGGAAGCATAAGGCAGACAAATATCAAGAGAATTGCACAGGATCTGGTGGAGACAAACCAGGGTCTTTTCACGGTTGATTTTAACAAGAATAGGGATCTACTTAAGGGTTCTATGGAAGGGGTTTCAAAGAGAACAATGAATCTCATAACCGGATACGTTACAAGATATGTGTTAAAAAAACAGTCAAGGCTTAAAAAGGAAATAGAACAGGGCACAGCAACCGCAGAGTAAGCTGCAGCAATTCTAATATTCTTCATGATATACGTCCCTTATCATGGAAGAAGTATATGTTGTGGATTTTTTAAGGACACCAATAGGAAAATTTGGGAAGTCCCTTAAGGATCTCCCTGCAACTGAACTCGGAGGAAAGGTCATTTCTGAGATTCTGAAGCGAAATGACCTGCAGGCAGATCGAATAAACGAAATTATAATGGGAAATGTTATCCAGGCATCCAATGGTCAGAACCCCGCAGGGCAGGCAGCAAGAAATGCAGGGCTTCCTGACACAGTTCTGAAATACACAGTCAATCTGGTCTGTGCATCAGGCATGCTTGCAATGGAGAACGCCTACAGGAAGATAGCCATGGGAGATGCTGATCTTATAATAGCTGGAGGAATGGAGAGCATGAGCCGCTCACCACTGCTTCTAGAACCTTCTGTCAGATGGGGAGTGAAGCAGCTGCTTGGAAAGAACCTTGAGTTCCAGGATTCAATGCTCAGGGATGGCCTTCTTGATGCTTTTACAGGCACTCATATGGGAAAGTACGCGGAGAAAAGTGGCAAAAAGTATGGAATCGACAGGTCAGAAGCGGATAGATTTTCATACGAAAGCCATGAAAAGGCCCGCAGGGCATGGGAGAGAAACGAGACACAGAAGGAGACCGTACGGATGGGTGAGCTAAGCATGGACGAGGGGATAAGAAAGACAACTCTGGAGGAGCTTTCAAAAATCCCTCCTGCATTTTCCCCCGACGGCATCCTTACCGCTGGGAATTCATCACAGCTCTCGGATGGCGCATCTGCACTGCTTATTGCATCTAAAAGTGCGATCGAAAGGAACGGCCTGAAACCTGCTGCTGTTATAAAGGGATTTACAAGGGCTTCAATGGCACCAGAAGACTTCGTGGAAGCCCCGGTGCCATCCGCAAGAGATCTGATGAAGAGACTGTCCATGAAGCCAGATGATTTTGATCTTATCGAACACAATGAGGCCTTCTCTGTTGCCTCACTGATAGTCAGGAATGAGCTGGATATTGATCCTTCGAAGTTCAATGTAAATGGAGGTGCAATAGCGCTTGGACATCCACTTGGAAATAGCGGTTCAAGGATTGTCGTCACCCTTCTGAATGCTTTAAGGGAACGGCATCTCTCGAAAGGACTGGCTACGATCTGCCATGGAGGAGGCGGTGGGCAGTCTGTTGCTCTGGAGATGATACAGTGAAAGTTGCAGTCATCGGTGCAGGAACCATGGGGCGTGGTATTGCCCAGGTATTTGCCCAATCAGGCCATGAAGTGGTTCTGACAGATATGAAAGCAGACGCTCTCCCGGTAGCTATGAAAAACATAGAGAATTCCCTGGATAGGCTCAAGAAGAAGAGCATCATTGCAGAGAATCCTGGAGAAATACTGTCCAGAATAAGGCCTGTCAAACAGGTAGATGAAATCGGCCAGAATGATCTCTATGTCGAGGCCATATTTGAGAAATTGAGCGCTAAAATGGAACTTTTCAGATCCATTGACAGGTTCGCCCCAAAAACTTCTATTATTGCTAGCAATACATCTTCCATATCTATCAACATTCTTTCAACAGCGGTCAAAGCACCTGGAAGATTCATAGGCATGCACTTCTTCAATCCGGTCCCTGTTATGAAACTGGTTGAGATCATAAAGGCAGAGAGGACAGATCCTGCGACTGTTGAATCGGTTGTGTCAATTGCAAGAGGCCTTGGGAAGGAACCTGTGACATCCAAGGATTTTCCCGGCTTTATTTCCAACAGGATTCTCATGCCCATTCTGAAGGAGGCAATGCTATGCCTTCAGGAGGGAGTAGCAAATGCCCAGGATATCGACAGAACAGCGAAACTTGGCTTAAACCATCCCATGGGCCCACTTGAACTCTCCGATTTCATCGGCCTGGATGTGGTCATGGACATAATGGAGGTTCTGTACAGTGAATTCGGTGAGGAAAGGTTTAAGCCTCCGATAATACTAAGAAACATGGTAAACTCCGGAATGCTTGGGCGCAAAACTGGCGTTGGGTTTTACCACTACGGTGATGAGTGATGGATTACAGGTTCCTCAAAGTATCTGACAGGGATAATGTCAGGCACATTGAGATATCAATGGAAAGCCCGCTTAACCCTCTTAATATGGAAGTGATTGGAGAGATTGGCGATGTTGTAAGATCTTCTGAAGAGAAGGTTCTGGTCATATCTGGCAGGAACAAGGCTTTCTCGGCCGGTGCCGACATTCATGGGTTCGTGGACCTTACTCCGGAAATGGCTTATGAATTTGCCACGAAGGGCCACAGGGTTATGGACTCGATTGAAGAGCATCCGCTTCCTGTAATTGCCGCGATTCATGGTTTTGCCCTGGGTGGGGGCTTTGAGCTTGCGCTGGCCTGTGATTTCAGAATTGCCCATCCAGATTCCAAAATAGGCCTTCCTGAGATAAACCTTGGAATTATACCGGGATTTGGAGGGACCCAAAGACTACTCAGAATTGCAGGCGAAACACGGGCACTTCAGATGATCTGTACGGGTTCCACGATAACTGCAAAGGAGGCCGTAGGCTATGGCATTATTAATGAAGTGAGCGAAAATTACCTGGAAAGGGCATTAACCTTTGCTTCTGAGCTGGCATCCAAACCTCACAGTTCACTGAAATTTTCGAAGCGCCTTCTGAGGCACCATGATTCCGAAGCATTTGAGCTTGAAAAGGAGTTCTTCGGAAGAGCATTCGGGCTCCCCAGCAGAAGAGAGGGCGTCAATGCATTTCTCGAGAAAAGGAAGCCGCAGTTCAACAGAGAATAGGATCTCAATACTTCACCACTCTATTGCGTTTTAATCTGTCTTTTCCAAAAGACATTTTTCATTTTTCCCATGATCTGGTGGCCAAAATAGGCATAGCTCAATTAGAAAAGAAACGAATCTTGTGGATGCAGGTTGAACATCTGAATTAAAGTAATATGTGGTGAAGCAGTAAAGTATGTTTCTTCGTTGAGGCATTCTTGCCGATTTGAGTTCATTTGAGGATTAGCAGTGTTGCCCTGCAATATTTGATTTGCTTTTCTGGCTTAAAACGGGCCTGCTGGGATTTGAACCCAGGTATTCGGCTTCGAAGGCCAACAGGATATCCTAGCTACCCCACAGGCCCGTAAACCATCGGATATTCAAAAACAAGTTAAAGAGTTTCCTGAAGATAATTACCCTCTGGAAAAATGAGATCTGATTCGTCCTGGCCTCTCAGGTAATCGAACATGGAGTATAGTGGCTTAGTACGTCCTTTGGATGCCCCCCTATCTGGAGTTGTGAAGTTAAAACAGAAAGAGCATTTTCCTGGCTTTGACTGGACAAAGTAGCAGTCTCCACCTTCGTAGAAAATGCACTTTGACTCAACGGACCTT